>JACPTI010000024.1 GCA_016192845.1 Acidobacteriota bacterium | reverse complement strand
TGGTTGGTTCCTATCCCTTCGTGGCGCCGGCCGTCAGCCCGGCGACGATATGTCGCTGAAATGCCAGGACGATGAGCGCGACGGGGACGGTCGCCAGCGTCGCCGCGGCCAGCACCTGCCCCCACGGCACCTGATACCGGCCGCGGAGGAGCGTGATCGCGACCGGGACCGTGTGCCGCTCGGGTCCGAGCGTGAACGAGAGCGCGAACAGGAACTCGTTCCAGCAGTAGAGAAACGTCAGAATCGCGGTCGCCGCGACGGCCGGCATCGCCAGCGGCAGCACGACCGTTCGGAAGGCGCGCATCCGCGAGGCCCCGTCGATCATCGCCGCCTCCTCGAGCTCCGGCGGCAGCTGCCGCAGAAACGCGGTGAGCAGCCAGACGGCGAGCGGCGTCGAAAACGTCAGATACGGCAGCACGAGGCCGGGGTAGCTGTCGAGCAGCTGCAGCTCGCGGAGCAGGAGATAGAGCGGCGCGACGATCGAGATCTGCGGAAACATGGCGACCGAGAGCACGACCGCCAGGAGCACACCCTTGCCGCGCATGCGGAGGCGCGCCAGCGCGTAGGCGCAGAGCGCCGCGACGGGCACGGCCAGCAGCGTCGTCGCGCCGGCGACGACGAGCGAGTTGCGGATCGGTACGAGAAAGCCGCGCTCGTCGAACAGCGCGCCGTAGTGCTCGAGCGTGAGCGCGTCGGGGAGGAGGCGGCGCGCCTCGAAGAGCGCGGTCTCCGGCGTCAGCGACGAGGCCGCCATCCAGTAGACGGGGAACAGCAGACCGCCGACGAGCGCCAGCTGCATGGCCCGCACCGCGAGCGCTGCTGCGCGCGTCACCGCCGCTCCTCCGCGAGCGCGCGGCCGAGTGCGCGGACCCATACCAGCGCGAAGACGAACGTCAGGAGGAACACCGTGATCGAGAGCGCCGACCCGTAGCCGAAGCGCAGGCGCTGCATCAGCGTGACGAACGCGTACATCGAGAGCGGTTCGGTGGCGGTCCCGGGGCCGCCGCCCGTCAGGACGTAGACGAGGTCGAACAGGCGGAGCGCGTCGAGCGTGCGGAACGCCGCCGCGACCACGATTGCCGGCGCCAGCAGCGGCAGCGTAATCGTGAGGAAGCGCCGTACGGGCCCCGCGCCGTCGACACGCGCAGCGTCGTGGAGCGCGGGATCGATGGTCTGCAGCCCGGCCAGCAGCAGCAGTCCGACGAACGGCGTCGTCTTCCAGACGTCCGCCGCGACGACTGGCACCCATGCAGCCAGCGGGTGCACGAACCAGTCGAACGACGTCCCGACGATCCCCGCCTCGCGCAGCGACGTCGTCAGCACGCCCACCTGCGCGTCGAAAATGAAGCGCCAGACGAGCGCGGCGACGACCGTCGGGATCGTCCACGGCAGGAGCGCCGCCGTCCGGAACAGCCCCCGACCGCGGCTGGCCGCGTGCATCGCGAGCGCGAGCGCGAGGCCAAGCACCAGCTCGAGCGCCACGCTCACCGTGGCGAATCCCACGGTATGGATCACCGCCGCCCGGAAGCGGGGATCGTAGGCCGCCTCTACGAAGTTGGCCGCACCGGCAAAGGGCCGTCCGAGCCAGGGCATGCGGAGATCGTGAAGGTGCAGTGCTTCCCAGGCGGTGGCCGCAATCGGGACGAGGGCGACGAGCGCGATGACCCCTACGGCCGGCGCGGCGAGTCCCCACGCCATCCGCGCTTCCGCGCGCTCGAGCCTGGTGGCAGGGCGCCTCACGGCGCGGTGCCTTCGCCGGTCAGCCCCGCGCGTGCCAGGAGCGCGCGCATCTCGGCCGCCGCGTCGCGCAGCGCAGCCGCCGGCTCCTGCTGGCCCGTCAGGGCGCGGTGCAGCCGTACTTGGAGGATCTCGGACAGCTCGCTGTAGACGGGCGTCACCGGGCGCGTCTGCGCCGCCGCGATCGCCGCGCCGATCTGGTCGAGCGGCAGCGGGAGCGCGCCGGCCAGGGCGTCGCTGTCGTAGAGCGACTGCCGGGCGGGAAGCTGGGCGGCCAGACGCGCGCGCTCGAGCATCTGCTCGGGCGCGGTGAGAAACGCGACGAGCTCGCGCGCCAGCGCCGGATCGGCCGTGTGCGCGTTGACGGCAAGCTGGGCGCCGCCGAGCGCGGCGGTCGGCCGGCCGCCGTCTGCCGCCGGGAACGGCGCCACGGCAAACCGGCCCGCGACGCGCGACCGCGACGCGTCCGCCAGCAGGCCCCAGGCATAGGGCCAGTTGCGCATGAAGACCGCGTCGCCGTTCTGGAACGCGAAGCGCGCCTGCTCTTCCTGCCAGGTCAGCACCGATGGTGGAGCGAATCCGGCCGGAGCGAGCGCGTCGCGCATGAAGGTGAGGGCGCTCACAGCGGGTGCCGCATCGACGATCACGCGGCCGTCCTCGTCGAGAATGCCGCCGCCGAAGGCGCCGAGGTGCTCGAGAAACACCGTGACGAGCCCCTCGTAGCGTGCGCCCTGCCAGACGAGGCCGAAGGGAGCGGCGCCCGTCTCGACGGCGCGCCGGGCAGCATCGCGGAGCCCGGACAACGAGCGCGGCGCCTCGGGGACGAGATCCGTCCGCCGGTAGAGAAGCCCGACGTCGATGAACCATGGCACGGCGTAGAGTGTGCCGCGCCAGCGCGCGGCGGTGAGCGCGGCGGGAACGAAATCGCCCGCGTCGGGCACGGCGGCGTCGAGCGGGAGGATCCAGCCGGCTGCGGCGAACTCGGCGGTCCAGATAACATCGAGCTGCAGTACGTCGGGCTCCTCGGTGCGGGCGTTGAGCCACTGCACGTACAGCTGACGGCGCTGGTCGGCGGCGTCGGGCGTGACCCGCAGCTCGACGCGGACCCCGGGATAGCGCTCGCCGAAGCGCGCCAGCTGCCGCCGCACGACGTCCGCCTCGGCGCCAACGGCGCTTCCGGAGAACGTCAGCGGACCCGGCCTCGACGACGGCGCGCACGCAGCCGCGGCGGACAGACAGAGCAGCACGAGCACTCCCGTCCTCATGGGCATCGCCGCCCCAATGATCCCCGGAACGGCCGTGTCTGCCAACGAGGTCGCACCGGTCAGGTGGTGGGCATTCCGGTCGCTCCCGCCGGCGCGGATATAATCGGGCTCAATCCTCTCTTCGCGGTATGGCTCGACGTCTCTTGAAGCACGGTGCATGGGCCTTTCGCCCCCCAACGCGCAAAATCCGCGCGACGCCACCCCATCGCGCGGGGGCGCGATGGGGACCCCGGTTGGGGGCCCCGCTTGCGGCGCTGGCGATCCTGTGGGTCATCGCCGCCGGCGCGCGCGGTGGAGGTCCGCGACAGGCCGCCGCAGCCGCGGCGGTCGCCCGGGTATCAGCCGCGCCGGAGCCGATGCCGGCGCCGCCACCCTGGAGTCCCGATAGCGTCGACGAGGCCGCGCGCGCGCTGCCGCGCCTGCACAGCCTGCTCGTGAGCCGGAGCGGCGCGCTGATCTTCGAGCGCTATTACAACGGCGCGCGGCGCGACCGGCCGGCCAACATCAAGTCGGCCTCGAAAAGCGTCATCTCCGCGCTCGTCGGCATCGCTGTCGGTCGCGGTTTGATTCCCGGCATCGACACCCCCATCCTGACGTATTTCCCGGAACTCGCGCAGGATCCCGATCCGCGCAAGCGCGCCATCACGGTCGAGCACCTGCTGACGATGCGCCCCGGGCTCGAGGGGACGAGCAACCGGAACTACGGCGCGTGGGTGACGAGCCGCAACTGGGCGCGGCACGCGCTCGCCCGGCCGATGTTTGCGGCCCCTGGCGAGGAGATGGAGTACAGCACGGGCAACACGCACCTGCTGTCGGCGATCCTGACGAAGGCCACCCGGAAGAGCACATGGCAGTTCGCCAACGACGTGCTCGCCAGACCGCTCGGGTTCACGCTCGCGCAGTGGCCGCGCGACCCGCAGGGCATCTACTTCGGCGGCAACGACATGCTGATGACGCCGCGCCAGATGCTGGCGTTCGGCGAGCTGTACCTCGACAAAGGGCACGTCGACGCGACGCAGGTTGTGCCGGCCGCCTGGGTCGAGCAGTCGTGTGAAGGGCGCGCACGCACCCGCCGGTTCGGTAACCCCGCCTTCGATTTCTTCCGGGGATTCGATCCGCTGGGCGACCGCAAGTACGGATACGGCTGGTGGGTGCACGAGATCCGCGGTTACGAGACGTGCTTTGCCTGGGGGTACGGCGGCCAGTACATCTTCGTCGTGCCCGAGCTGGACCTCGTGATGGTCACGACCTCGTCGCCCGACGTGAGCGAGGAGCGCCGCGGCCACCGGCGGCTCCTGTTCGACGTGCTCGACGAGCTCGTTGTCGCGCCAATGGCGGCGCGCGGCTCAGGCCTCCCGCAGGAACCAGCGATCAATTAGGACGTGGCGCGTGAATGCCGGCGAGCGCAGGAGCCGCCGGCCGAGCGCCTTGACGAGGCCCACCAGCGGCTGCGGGGCCGGCCGCGCGGCCGGATAGCGTCGCTGCAGCTCTACGGCGTACGGCAGGAGATTGTCGCGGCCGACGCGGGCGCCCGCGGCGACGAGCGTTTCCGCGGCCAGCCGCCCTGAGTCGACGGCCGGCTTGATTCCCTCCCCGCTTTGCGGATACGCAAGACCGGCTGCATCGCCGGCGACGAGCACGCCCTCGCCCACGAGCGGCCGCGGGCCGGTCCCCGACGCAAGGTAGGCGTGGCCGCACCAGCGGACGTGCGGCGCCGGGCGCGCGAGCCCGCGCGCTTCGAGGAACCGGACGAAGTCGTCGATGTGCGGGTTGAGGTCGCCGTGGTCGCGGCGGCCGAGGCCGATGTTCAGATACGCGCCTTTCCGGACGCACCAGCCGTACCCTTCGAGGTCGCGGCAGAAGAACAGCTCAGGAACCTCGCCCGCCACCACGCTGCCGTCCGCCTCGAGCCGGAACTCCGCCTCCTTCGCGACCACCGGGCGGACGACCTCGCCGCCGCTGCGGAGCCGACGCGCCACCGGGCAGAAGTGACCGCCGGCACCGACGACGACACGAGCGCTGATCTCGCCGTTGGCCACCCAGGTGTCGCCGCGCCGCTCGAGCGAGGCGAGTGGCGTGCCGGGGAGCACCCGCGCGCCCGAGCGCTGGAGCAGATAGTCGTCGAACTCACAGCGCCGGATCGCGTAGCTCACGGTGCGGTCGTAGCGCGTCTCGACCGGACGGTCGCCGAGGACGGAGGTGCGGAAGCCCCTGATCTCCTGGATGGTGAGACCCGTCGCGCGGTACTCCGCGGGATCGAGCTCGAGCAGCCGGAAGACGCCCGGCGTCACCCAGCCGGCGCAGACCTTGTCGCGGGGGAAGCGCGCGCGGTCGATGACGAGCACGTTCCACCCGGCCCGCGTCAGGACCCGGGCGCAGGTGGAGCCGGCCGGCCCGCCGCCGACAATCAGCGCGTCGCAGCGAACCACTCGTCGGCCTGCGCGCCGCCGTAGATTTCGGCGCGCGTCCAGTAGGGCGGGGTGGCTTCGACCGGCGCGAACACGACCTGGAACAGCTGCAGCGCTCCGGCCGCGAACGTCGCCTCCGATCCCGTCAGGTAGAGCTCCCAGGCGCGCCGGAACTCCTCGCCGTAGCGCGCCTGGACCCGGTCGGCGGTGGCCGCGAAGCGGCGGCTCCAGTGCCTGAGCGTCCGCGCGTAGTGCAAGCGCAGGTTCTCGACGTCGAGGATCGACATCCGCGCCGGCGCGATGACGCGCGTGGCCACCTCGGCGAGCGTCGGCGCGTAGCCGCCGGGGAAGATGCGGCGCCGGATCCAGGCGTTCAGCGGGCGCGGGACGTCGCGGCCGATGAAGTGCAGCAGGCCGCGGCCCTGCGCGCGGCGCAGCACCCGCCTCATCACGGCCGCGAGGCTCGGGTAATGCCTCAGACCGACATGCTCGAGCATGCCGATCGAGACGAACACGTCGTACTCACCCTCCACGTTGCGGTAGTCGTCCTCGATGAACTCGACTTGGCCGGTCAGCCCCTCGCGCGCCGCCCGCGCGCGGGCGTACGCGACCTGCTCGTGCGACAGATTGAACGCCCTGACGTACACGCCGTACTCGCGCGCCATGTGCAGCGCGAGCGCGCCCCACCCGCAGCCCGCCTCCACGACCGATTCGCCCGGCTGCAGCCGGAGCTTGCGGCAGACGAGATCCATCTTCGCGACCTGCGCGCGCTCGAGCGAGACGTCGGGACGTTCGAAGTACGCGCAGGTATAGACGAGCTGCTCGTCGAGCCACCAGCTGTAGAAGTCGTTGCCGAGGTCGTAGTGATGGTGCACGTTGCGCCGCGCCCGCTGGACGCCGTTGCCCGGCGCGAAATGCGAGCTGATCCGTTCGCGCCACGTCGGCGTCAGGGCAATCCGCGAGATCGCTTCCAGGACCGGCTCGAGCTCCCCGCGGACGCGCAGGGTGCCGTGCATGTAGCATTCGCCGAACTGGAGATGGGGATTGACGAGCACGGCCCGCAGCGTGCGCGCGTCTTCGACCGCGAGCGTGCCGACGGGCGGCCGGGGCCCCGCGTACGGAGACGTGCCGTCCCACAGCTCAAGCCGGACGGCGGCAGGGGTCAGCTCCTGCTGAAGGATCGCGGCGAGCCGTCGACTGAGCCAACCTACCGAGGACCGCATGGGGAGGAAAATACAACACCCAAGTTCCAATTCCCAACTCCCAAAGTTCCCAAACCGTCGCTCGGCGTTTGGGCGTTGGGAGTTGGGCGTTGGGAATTGATTTATTCCGCCTGAACATGTATCCCGCACTCCAGCTTCTGCCCGCCCCACCGGCCGGAGCGCGGGTTTGCCGGGTCGGGGGGCAGCGAGGTGCACGGCTCGCAGCCGATGCTCGTGTATCCCCGCGCGTACAGCGGCAGCAGCGGAATGCCGTGCTGCCGCGCGTACGCCCAGACGTCCTTTGTCGTCCACGCCGCGAGCGGGCTGACCCGGTGGATCGTTGTCCCGCCCGGCAGCCGGAACGGCTCCACCTCCCGCAGGGTCGCGCGCGACGGCGACTGCTCGCGCCGGAGCGCGGTGAACCAGACGTCGTACTGCTCCAGCGCCGCGAAGAGCGGCGCCACCTTGTGGCGCCGGCAGCACGCGTCGGTGCTCTCCGCCTGCCAGAGGCCGACGCGCGGCTGGGCGGCGCGCAGAACGATGAGGTTGAGCCGCCAGGCGCGCACGAGTTCGTCGCGGTACGCCAGCGTCTCGGCGAAGTGGTGGCAGGTGTCCAGAAACAACACCGGCAGGTCCGGCCGTTCGGCGCGGAGCAGGTGCATCAGCACCACGCATTCGGCCTGAAAGCTCGATGTGACGCAGGGCGCCTGCGCCCGCGCCAGCGCCGCACGGATCACGCCGCTCGCCTCGCTCATGTCAGCATCTCCTCGAGTGCCTGCGCCACGGCCCTGGCCGCCTCCTCGTCCGAGCCGGCGCGCCGCGCGAGCCGCGCCAGCCGCTCGGCGGCGCTCACTGGCGCCTCCGCGGCACGCGCGGCACGTCCGGCGACCGGGGCGGCAATCATGCCCGCGCCCGCGGTGAAGCACGTGGAGGTGTCGATCAGGACGAAGCTGCCGGTCGCGCGGTTGTGGCGGTACGCGTCGAAGACGAGCGGGCGCGTCGTCGACACCGTCAGCGTACCGATCTGGTTCAGCACGAGCCCGTGGCTCACCTCGGCCGTCACCGTGCGGGTGGTGTGCTTCAGCAGGTAGAGACGATTCGGATCGAGCGGCCGCTCGTCCATCCACACCACGTCCGCCTCGAAGCGGCAGCCGACGTGCGGGCCCTCCTGCGCGAGCAGATCGCCGCGGCTGATGTCGAGCTCCTCGTCGAGCGTCAGCGTGATCGACATCGGCGCAAAGACCATCAGGCGATCGCCGTCGAAGGTCACGATCCGGGTCACTCGCGCCGACCGGCCCGAGGGCCACACGGCCACCCGGTCGCCCACACGCACTATTCCGGACGCGATCTGCCCCGCGTAGCCGCGGAATCCGTCGTTCGGCCGGAGCACGAGCTGCACCGGCAAGCGGAACGGCTGCGCGGTCACGTTGCGGCCGACGTCGACCGTTTCCAGGTGCTCGAGCAGCGGCGGACCGGCAAACCACGGCGTCCTCGCGCTCCGTGCGATCACGTTGTCGCCGTGGAGCGCGCTGAGCGGGATGGCGTGGCACCGCGCGCCCTCGAGCAGCGTCGCGAAGTCGTCGCGAATCTCGTCGAACACGTCGCGGCTGAAGTCGACCAGATCCATCTTGTTGACCGCGATCACGAAGTCGGAGATGCCGAGCAGGCGCGCGATGCGGGCGTGCCGCCGCGACTGCACCCGGAGTCCGTGCCGGGCGTCGACGAGCAGAATGGCCACGTCGGCCGTCGAGGCACCGGTGGCCATGTTGCGCGTGTACTGCTCGTGGCCCGGCGTGTCGGCGAGGATGAACTTCCGGTGCGCGGTGGCGAAGTAGCGATAGGCGACGTCGATCGTGATGCCCTGCTCGCGCTCGGCTCTCAGGCCGTCGGTGAACAGCGAGAAATCGATCGGGCCCACGCCCCGATTGGCGGACGCCGCGCGGACCGAATGCACCTGGTCCTCGTACACCGCCTGAGCGTCGTGCAACATCCGCCCGATCAGCGTGCTCTTCCCGTCGTCGACGCTGCCCCCCGTGCAGATCCGCAGCAGTCCCGACATTCAGAGTCCCCTCCGTCGCACCCTCGCACCTCCGCACCGTCGGACGCACCCTCGCACCGTCGCACTGTCGCACCGTCCCACTAGAAGTACCCCTCCCGTTTCTTGATCTCCATGGATCCGTCTTGGTCGTGATCGATGACGCGGAGCTGCCGCTCCGAGTGGCGCGTTGCGATCAGCTCATCGATGATCTTTGGGACCGTGTCCGCGTCGGAGCGGATGGCGCCGGTGCACGGCGAGCAACCGAGCGAGCGCATCCGGCACCGCACGATCTGCGGCTGTTCGCCCGGCATGGTAACGACGAACGGCTGCTCCTGGAGGATGAGCGAGCCGCCGCGGACGATGACCTCGCGCTCGCGGGCGAAGTAGAGCGGCGCGACGGGAATGCGCTCGAGGTGGATGTACTGCCAGATGTCGATCTCGGTCCAGTTCGAGAGCGGGAAGACGCGGATCGTCTCGCCCGGGCGGAGCCGCGCGTTCAGCAGGTGCCACAGCTCGGGCCGCTGGCGCTTCGGATCCCACTGGCCGTTGCCGTCCCGCACGGAGAAGATGCGTTCCTTCGCGCGCGACCGTTCCTCGTCGCGGCGCGCGCCGCCGATCGCCGCGTCGAAGCGGCCTGCCTCCAGCGCGTCGAGGAGCGCCCGCGTCTTCAGCAGTGCGCAGCAGCGCTGCGTCCCGACGGCAAACGGCTGCGTCCCCTCGGCGATCGCCTCCTGGTTGGTGTGGACGATCAGCCTCGCGCCGACCGCTCTGGCCGTCTCGTCGCGAAACCGGATCATCTCGCGGAACTTGTACGTGGTGTCGATGTGGAGCAGCGGAAACGGGATCGGCGCCGGGTGGAACGCCTTCTGCGCAAGGCGCAGCATCACCGACGAGTCCTTGCCGATCGAGTAGAGCATCACCGGACGCTCGAATTCGGCCGCCACCTCGCGCAGGATGTGGATGGCTTCGGCCTCGAGCGCCTGGAGGTGATCGAGTTGCAGCGCAGTCACCGCCGTACCAGGCTCACGCCCGTGACGAGCAGCAGGACGGACAGCGCGGCGCGGACGGCGCGCGACGGCAGCCGCGTCGTCATCCAGCTGCCGACCGCCACGCCCGGCAGCGAGCCGGTCAGCAGCGCCGCTGCCAGCGGCCAGTCGACGCTGCCGCCCTGCGCATGCGCCGACGCGGTCACGCCCACCAGAATGGCGGCATGGAACACGTCGGTGCCGACCACCTGCGCGGCGGCGAGCGGGAACACGCTCACGAGGAACGGGACGAGCAGCGATCCGCTGCCGACGGAGGTGAAGCCGACGAGCGCGCCCACGAGCGCGCCGGCCACGTAGGTCCCGCCGCCTTGCAACGCGCGGCGCCAGCGCGCGGGGAGCGGCAGCGGCAGCGCGCTCCGGACGCGCGCCATCAGCAGCAGCGCAACTGCAATCAGCGCGATCCCGAGCGCGTGCCGCACCGCGCGGTCCGCGGCTGCGGCGTCGGGAAACAGGCGCAGGGCCACGACCGCCGCCAGCCCTGCCGGGACGCTCGCGGCCGCGAGCCGCAGCGCCAGACCGAGGTCGACCGTGCGCTGCCGCCAGTGGAGGTACGCGCCGACCAGTTTGGTGGCGGCGCCGTAGACCAGATCGGTGCCGACCGCGATCACGGGACGCGTACCGAGGACCAGGATGAGAAACGGCGTCATCAGGGCGCCGCCGCCCATCCCCGTCAGGCCGATCAGCACGCCGACCGCAAAGCCGGCGAGTGGAAGCGTTGGATCCATCGTTCGACGAAAAGCTCCCGAAAGCACAAAAGCCCGGAACCGTAGGTCCCGGGCTTTCAAGTCCTGCTGTGTTGTAGGGTTGCGGGGTGGTGTGGTGCCTACCCAGACAGCCAGACGGATCGCGCCGAGACCGGGATGGTCCCCCGACAACAGCACGCGCACATCTGGCTGGTCATGAACAACACGACGGGGTCATTCTACTACGGGCGGGGTGCCGTCGTTGACCCTCCCGCCCGCCAGATAGTACAAACCCCTCTCTCGACTTTTTCCCTGGAGGCCCATGGTGCCAACCCTGCAGATCCGCTCCGACATCCGCGAGAAGTACGCCGTGCTCTTCGGCCCCCAGTCCGTCAACGGCCGTACGGTCGTCGTCGAAGACCTGATTGCCGAGATGACGGCCGCAGTGAGCGGCGAGTTGCCGAAGCTGCTCGCCGACCGCCACGCCGTCCTCGAGCGCGTCGCGCAGGGAAAGGCGCGGTGGGGGTTCCTGCCCGCCTCCGAAGAGGTGAGCGACGCCGACGGCCACAAGACGACGGTCGCAAGGATTCGTCAGGGGATGCTCGACGGTTTCTTCGAGCGGCGGACGGCCGACGCGTGGCGCACCGCGGCATCGGTGCCGATACCGGCCGAGACGATGCGACCCGGGCTCGAAGGCACCGGTCCCGCGATCGACATGGGGATGGCGATGGGCGCGCTCAACAGCGGCGCGTCGCAGTGGATGTGGGACTGGGAGGACGCCGGCGGCGACTACAAGGACCAGCTCTACCAGGCGTGGGTGAACCTCCGCGACATCCTGGCGCACAAGTGGGACGGGAAGCCCTTCGTCCACCCGACGAAGAATCGGACGTACCGCATCGAGGTGCCGCCGGAGAAGTGGCCGATCATCCTCCATCGCGTTGCCGGCATCCATCTGCGCAACCGGCAGATGACGCTCGACGGCGAGCCGGTGCCCGCGATCATCCCGGGGCTCGTCATCCACGCGGTGCACAACTTCGACGCGCAGAAGAAGAACGGTTGGGGCATCTACTACTACATCCCGAAGCTCGAGACATGGCAGGAGGCGCGGCTCGTGGCCAGGCTCCTGAAGCGGCTGGAAGAGGCGCTCGGCGTGCCGCGCGGTGCCATCAAGGTCAAGCTGCTCAACGAGCGCGCCGAGTTCGTGCTGCAGCAGGAGGCGATCATGTGGGTGCAGCGCGAGAACATGATCGGCCCCAACGTCGGGCGCTGGGACTACATCAACAGCCGCGAGGAGATGTTCCGCCACGACCCGGCGATGATCATTCCCGATCCGCACACGGTCACGATGGCGGCGCCCTCGATGTCGTACTACACGAGGCGGAACGCGCTGCTGGCGACGCTGGCGGGCGCGATGCCGATCGGCGGCATGGCGGCGCAGATGCAGAACCCGCGGGCGCCCGAGAACGACGCCAAGGCACTGCGCGATATCTGGATCGACAAACTGCGCGAGCGGCTCACGGGACTGTTCCGGATCGACGGCAAGGTGTACGACACCTACAGGCAGAGCTGGGTGGCGACCGTGACCCGCGAGTACGTTGACGCAGGGCGCGAGCCGCTCGTCACCGACCTTGCCGACCTGCAGCGCGTGGTCGATAAGACGACGCAAGACGAGCGCGATCGGCTCGAGGCGCTTGGTCTGCTCCAGGGAGGGAAGATCCAGCCGCTCGAGCTGACCGCGGCCGATCTCACGGTGGAGAAGCTATGGGCGGGCGAGGCGATTGACCGTCTGCTCGCGCGCCCAAAGGGGCCGACGACCGAGGACGGCCTGCGGTACGCGATGTACATGGCGACCGAGTACATGTACCAGCAGCTCCAGGGGAACAACGCCGCGGCCATCTACGATCCGAAGACCGGGCTGCGGTTCATGAACGATCTCGCGACGTACGAGATCTTCTGGCACTTCCTGTATCTCACCGTTTATCACGGCGTGGAGCTGACCGCCGACGGCGAGCTGACGAAGAAGGGCGGCCGGGTCACGCCGGAGTTCTTCGTCAAGCTGATCGACGCGCGGCGCGAAACGGTGAAGGAGCTGTTCAAGAAGCTGAATATCGTCTACGAGCAGACGCACGCGGAGCTGGTGCTGCAGGTCCTGCAGCGGCAGGTCGTGGAGAAGCGGTCCGACGGGACGCTCGTGCCGCAGCCGCGCTGGATCAAGTACGGCTCGCGGGTGCTGCTGGCGATCATCGAGCAGCCGGAGGCCGACCGCGAGGCGATCCTCGACGCAATCCTCGGCGATCGGCAGGACGTTGTCGCGAAGCTCGCGCGGGCCACGGATCCGGCGGCGCGCGCGCGCCTGGAAAAGGCGCTGGCGGCGCACGACTATGTGTACGACGTGCCGCATCGCGCCCCCGCGCCGGCGTAGTAGGCAGTAGGCAGTAGGCAGTAGGCAGAAAAAGCACTAGGCAGCAGGCGGCGGCTAGAAGCCACGACTGTGAACTGCCTACCGCCTACTGCCTACTGCTTGTAACACCCCGCCAGCCGCGCCCGCTGGCGGAGCAGGCCGAGGACGACTTCGCAGGTGGGCGCCGGAACGCCGGTCATGTGCGCCAGCTCCACGACGGCGCCGAGCAGCGCGTCGATTTCCATCGGGCGGCCGGTCTCGAGATCGACGAGCATCGACACCTTGTGCGGCCCGACCTCGGCCGCTCCGGCGATGCGCGCGTCGACGTCGAGCGGGAAGGCGATGCCGAGCCTGGTGGCAATGGCCTCCGCCTCCACCATCATCGCGCGCGCAATTCCCCGGGTGACCGGGTCGCCGGTCACGACATCGAGCGTGGCGGTCGTCAGCGCGCAGATCGGGTTGAAGGCAAGGTTGCCCCACAGCTTCACCCAGACGCTCTCGCGGATCCGCGGACGGATGGGGCAGCGGAAGCCGGCCCTGATCATCGCCTGCGCGAACGCCGTCACACGCTCGCTCTTGGAGCCGTCCGGCTCACCGAGATCGAACCGGTTCGAATAGGTGTGCCGAATCGTCCCCGGCGCGGCGATCTCCGCCGCCGGATAGACGACGCAGCCGATGACGCGCTCCGGAGGGAGCTTTTCCCACAGCCGGCCATCGGGATCGAGGACGCGGAGCCGCATGCCGTCGTACGGGCCGCCGTGCTTGTAGAAGTACCACCAGGGGATGCCGTTGAGCGCTGCGACAATCGCCGTGGTCGGGCCGAGCAGCGGCTGGATCGAGTCGGCAACCGCCCGCAGTCCCGGCGCCTTGACGGCGATGATGACGAAGTCCTGCGGGCCGGCCTCGCGAGGATCGTCGGTCGCCCGCGGCCGCGCGACGAGCGTCTGCCCTTCGGTATGCAGCGTGAGACCGTCTTTCTTGATCGCCGCCAGATGCGGCCCGCGCGCGATGAGCGTGACGTCCTCGCCGGCGAGCGCCAGCTTCGTGCCCATCAGGCCGCCGATGGCGCCCGCGCCGAAGACGCAGATTTTCATTATTCCGCGTACGTAGCGTCCGGGTTCAGCCGGACCAAGCCGAGCTTTTCGGCCATCCCGATGCGCTGCAGCTTGCCGGTGGCGCCGCCGGGGATCTGCTCGACGAAGAGAATCTTGCGCGGCACCTTGAAGTCGGCCAGATGCGAGGCGACGAAGTGGCGCAGCTCGCGGTCGGTGAGGCCGGCGTGTTCGCGCGGCACGATCGCGGCCGCGATCTCTTCGCCGTGCGCCTCATCGGGCATCGCAAACACGACGACCTGCTGGACGCCGGGATGCTCCATCAGCACCGCCTCGATCTCGAGCGGCGACACCTTCTCGCCGCCGCGGTTGATCAGTTCCTTGAAGCGGCCCGTCAGCCAGAGGTACCCGTCCTCGTCGAACCGTCCCTGGTCGCCGGTGCGGACCCAGCCGTTCACGAACGCCGCGGCATTGGCCTCGGGATTCGCTTCATAGCCGGCGGTAACGTTGGCCCCGCGGATGACCACTTCGCCCATCGATCCCGGCGGCAGGAGGTTCCCCGCCTCGTCCACGAGCGCCACCTCGGGCCCTGCCGGGCGGCCGACCGAGCCCGGCTTGCGCGCGGCGGGCGGCAGCGGGTTCGACGCGACCTGGTGCGACGCCTCGGTCATGCCGTAGCTCTGGAGCACCGGGACGCGGAACGTCCGTTCGAGCGCTGCCATCAGCTCCGGCCGGAGCGCCGCCGAGGAGGAGCGGATCAACCGGAGCCGGCTGCGCGCCACGCTGTCGGCGTGTCTCGCCGCCCGCGCGACGATGGCGCGGTGCAGGCTGGGCGCCGCCGTGTACCACGTCGGCTTCACCTCGTCCAGCCAGGCGAAGAACTTCACCGGGTTCGATCCGGGCGTGCACGAGACGTGCGCACCTCCTGCGAGCGACGACAGGACGCCGCCGATCAAGCCGTGAATATGAAACAGCGGCATGATGTTCAGGCACGAGTCGTCCGGGGTGAGCGCGAGCGTGGTGCGGATGTTGTGGGCGCTGGCCGTGATGTTCCGCTGGGTCAGCGGCACGAGTTTGGGCCGCGAGGTGGTCCCCGACGTGTGCAGCACCAGCGCCACGTCACCGGGTTCCGCCATGCCGGGGGTCAGGTCCGGGGTCAGACCCCGGACCTGACCCCTCTCCAGGGTGAACATGCCCGCCGGCGCGGCCGGATCGACGCGCAGCTCGAACACCTGCAATCCGAGCCTGGCGGCCACCTCGCGTGCCGGCGACGCCATCCCCGCCTCGACCAGGAGCGCGTTCGCCTTCAGATCGGTGAGATAGAACTCGAATTCCTCGCCGCGGTAATGCGCGTTGAGCGGCGCGGCCGTCGCGCCGGCGGCCACCGCCAGGAACGCCGTGGCGGCGTGCGGGCCGTTCGAGAGCACGATCGCGACGCGATCGTTCCGTCCAGTCCCGCGGGCGTTCAGCCAGCGGACGCTCGATTCGATGAGCGCCCGCAGCCCGTCATAGGGAAGCGAGGCGCGCGCCGGCGCGCCGATCGCCGGCGCACCGCCGGCGCTCCGGGCGAGCAGGGCCCCGAGAGTCTCGTCTCTGAACACGTTCACCATGGCCCATCTGGAGCCAGAACGACTGGTATCCCTCGGCGGCTTGCTGGATCGAATGAGTCCTGCGGGAAAGGATCAATGCCTAATGCAGAATGCCCAATGCTCAATCCCAAACGCAACGGTCATTGGGCATTGAGCCTTGAGCATTCTGCATTGATCAACTGGCCCCGCCACTGGCACCCCATCGCGCGGGGCGCGATGGGGACCCCATTATAGCCCGGCGGGGGGGATTGCCAGAGGTCTGACCACTGGCTCTATAATGGCGCCCATAGGCGTGCCCAAGGTGCCTGGAGTGCCCAACGTGCCCAAAGTGCCGCAGGGGAACGGCCACCGCAAGGTCAATGAAGCGATCGTGCGCGCCATCCAGGATCAGATCCGTCGCGGCGAGCTGAAGCCGGGCGATCGCCTGCCCCCGGAGCGCCGTCTCGCGGCGATGTTCGACGCAAGCCGCAGCTCCGTCCGCGAAGCGCTCCGCGTCCTCGAATTGTCCGGCCTGGTCCACTCGCGCCACGGCGAAGGGAATTTCGTCGCCGAGGCGCTGCCGGGAGGCGCCTCCCTGACGCTCGTCGACTTCCTCGAGCGGCAGCGCACCAGCCTCCTCGGCCTCTCCGAAGCGCGTAAGATGTTCGAGCCGTCGCTCGCCTCGCTGGCCGCGGAACGGGCGACGCGCGAGGACCTGGAGGAACTCCGCCGGGCCGCGGAAGAAGAGGGGACGCAACTGCGCGCCGGCCAGACCCAGGCGGCGTTCCGCGCCGACCGCGCGTTTCACCACGCCCTGGCCGTGGCGACGGGCAACCAGACGCTCGTCACCCTGCACAGCTACCTGTCGGATCTGGTGGCCGGCGGCCGCCGGGAAGCGCTCGAAAACGACGTCCGGCGCGCGCAGTCGGCGGTGGACCACCGCCGCCTCTACCAGGCGATCGCCCGGCGCGACGGCGGGGCAGCCAGGACGGCGATGCTGCGGCACCTCGAGAACGTCGAGCGGATTCTGATGGATGCGGTCCTCGGCTATCAGCGGGCGGCGGCGCTGCTTCCGGTCGCGGCGCCCCCACTAGCTCGGCCGGCCCGCCCTCGTCGGCGGCGACGGACCGATTTCGCTTGACGACCTCGCGAGGAGGTCACTAATATCGCCCTCTGGTCAGACCACTGGGCAATTCCCAGTTCCCAACGCCCAACTCCCAAACCCACGTTTGGGCATTGGAGGTTGGAAGTTGGGCGTTGGTAATGAGGAGCTCCCGATGATTAAGCGGGTCGAAGTCAACTACCGCGGCATTTTTCAGAAGAACCTCGGCAAGTTCATCGGCGGAGACATCGTTCAGATCGCGAGCCGGATGGGAAAGGTCGCGTTCTCGAACGGCCGCTACAGCGATTCGCCCGAGCGCAACGGCATTCCCTGCAAGTACTTCGCGTTCGTGTCGCCCGACCTGTCCGAGGAGGAGCTCGAGGCCGAGTGCGGCGCCAAGCTCGACATCGACGAGGCCGACGTCTCGGTCGTGGTCGACGACACGATGGTGAAGGGCGTGGAGCCCTGGGGGTGGCACGGCGTCCGCGCGATCAACGAGAAGGTCCGCGAGAAAGGGTGTCTCCTCGTCGTGTCGCGGCACGGCCACGACCAGCTGCTGAAGTTCGTCCCCAAGAAGCCGTTCAGCTACCGCCTGGCGCTCGTCGAGGGCGACGCGAGCTTCGCCGGCTTGTGGGTGAACAAGGACGACCTGACGCGTGAGCGCGTGCTCGGCGCGATTGCGGCCGTCGATCCGGGGATCATCTCGATCGAGGCGGTCGAGGCCTACCTGCTGGAGCGCACGAAGGAGCGGCACCGCGCCGAGGCCGCCCGCGCCGCCTACGACGCGACGCTGCGCAGCACGCGCATCATCAAGGCGGGCGAAGGGGCCGACTGGGCGCACGAGATTCCCCGGCTCCCCACCTGGAAGGAGTTCGAGGACCTCGGCGTGGCGGTGCCCGCCGTGCCGCGGGGGTTCAAGATGGGGCCGCGAGGCCAGGCACGGAACGACGCGTTCAAGCGCGGCACCACGAAGAGCCATCGGCCGGTCGTCCGGTTCGACCTCTGCATCAAGTGCACGCTGTGCTGGTACGACTGCCCGGATGAGTGCTTCGACCCGACCGACGACGGGCTGTACGACGTGAACTACGAGGTGTGCGTCGGCTGCCATAAGTGCGCGGAGGTCTGCCCGGTGCCCGAGTGCATCGTCATGGTGGACGAGCTGAAGTTCGACAACAACGACAGCCCATGGGAGCACCACAAGCGCGACCCGCAGGGCTACATCACGTGGGCTGAGGACAAGAAGGGTACCGAGCGGATTCACTATCCGCATGTCACCGGCACGGGCATGGAAATCCGTCAGGGCAAGTTCGTGCCGCCCAAGCAGGAGAAGGGCGGCGCGGCGGCAGAGGCGAAGGCCTAGAGGAGGGTTGATCCGTGGCAACCGTCGTACAAGAAACCAACGTCTGGGCGCGGGACGCGCTCCTCAACGGGTGTCAGGCCGTGGCGCAGGCCGTCCGGCTGGCCGACGTCGACGTGATCGCGGCGTACCCGATCCGCCCGTACACCGAGGTGATGGACGCCCTGTCGAAGATCATCGCGGACGGCGAGCTCGATTCCGAGTACATCGTCGCCGACAGCGAGCACTCGCAGTTCGAGATCGTCAAGCACGCCAGCTCGGTCGGCGCGCGGGCGTTTGCCGGCAGCAGCGGCACCGGCTGGATGTACGGGTTCGAGGCGCTCGTCGTCACGGCCACCGATCGGCTGTGCCCGCTGTTCGTGGTCGGCAACCGGGCGCTCGACGATCCCGGCGCGTTCGGCGTGGAGCACAACGACGCCTTGGCCCTGCGCGACATGGGCTGGCTGCTCTGCTGGGCCTCCACCGCGCAGGAGGCGCTCGAGCACGTCCTCATCGGCTATCGCATCGCCGAGGATCAGCGCGTGCTGATGCCGATGGCGCTCGCCATGGACGGCGCGTTCCTGACGCACTCCCAGCACATGGTGAAGGTGCCCAGCCAGGAGGCGGTCAAGAGATTCCTGCCGCCGTACAACCTGGGCAAGCGGCGGCTGCATCCGGACAATCCCGTGTCGATTGCGCCGCAGGTCAACGAAGACTGGGTCATGGAGCTGCGACGCCAGAACTGGGAGGCGGCGCGGCGAGCGAGGACAGTCATTCCCAAGGTCTACGAGAGCTTCAATGACATCTTCGGGCCGCGGTACGCAAATCCGTTCTTCGACGAGTTCATGTGCGAGGATGCCGAGGTCGTGCTGGTGGGCCTGGGCGCCGTCGCGATGCCGGCGCGGACGGCGGTCCGCCGGCTGCGCGAGCGGGGGAAGAAGGCCGGCTACGTGAATCTGCGCTGGTTCCGGCCGTTTCCAACCGAGCAGCTGCGCGCGACGCTCGGCCGCATGAAGGGCGTCGGCGTCATCGACCGGAACTTCGCCCACGGGTCGCCCGACAACGGCGGCATCGTCGTGCAGGACATTCGCTCGTGTCTGTATCCGCTCACGCAGCGCCCGGCCGTCACGGACTTCATCGGCGGCCTCGGCGGACGCGACATCTCCATCGACGATTGCATGCGGATGCTGGAGATCACGTTCGAGGCCGCGGCCGGCAAGCAGCGCGACGAGCTCGTTACCTGGATCGGCTTGCGCGAGTAGAGAGAGAAGGGAAGCGACCATGGCCAGCCAACTGCCCGTAATCGACTACGAGAAGATCAAGAAGATCCACGACACGCCGCTCGAGGAGTTCTACACCTCGGGACACCGGACGTGTCAGGGGTGCGAGTCGGCGATGGTGATGCGCGATTTCGCCAAGGCCTCCGGCCCGCGCACGGTCGTGACCGGCGCCACCGGCTGCATGTACGTCGCCAACACCAGCTACCTGACCACGCCCTGGATCGTGCCGTGGATGCACACGCAGCTCGGCGCCGGCGGGTCGTCGGCGGTCGGCATGGCGGCCGGCCTCCGCGCGCTCATGCGCAAGGGGAAGATCCCGCAGGAGAAGATCAACGTGATCAACTTCAGCGGCGATCTCGGCGCCGGCGACATGGGGATCGGCGGCATTTCGGGCGCCCTGCAGACCGACTACGATCTCCTCATCATCATGTACGACAACGAGTCGGCCGCGAATACGGATATTCAGGCGACCGGTTCGACCACGTACGGCGCGCAGACGACGTTCACGCCGCCCGGGTCGAAGCATCGCATCATGCACCGGCGCTGGAAGAAGAACGTCGCCGCGATGCTCGCCGTGGGGCATCCGACGTGCCGCTACGTGGCGACGGCGAGCGCCACGTTCCCGGCGCTCGACTTCATGAACAAGACGCGGAAGGCGCTCAGCATCGGCGGGCCGACGTTCATCCACACGTTCGATCCGTGCCCGAAGGGGTGGGACTTCCACCCGCGTTACTCCCACGAGCTCGGCGAGCTCGGCGTGAAGTCGGGCATCTTCCCGCTCTACGAGATCATCGACGGCCAGGTGATCTACACGTACGATGCGCGCCAGAAGGGACGCATTCCCGTCCGCGAGTATCTCGAGAAGCAGGGACGGTTCGCGCACCTGATCGACGAGGACGTCGACTACATCCAGCACATGGTGGACACCATGTGGAACGAGTGGGAGATCCCGGGCGTCGCGCCGTTCAGGGCGGGGCTGTCGGTCGCAGGCTAGCCGGTAGCCGGTAGCCGGTAGCTGGTAGCTGGTAGCCGGTAGCTGGTAGCTGGTAGCCGGTAGTTGGTAGCGAGCCACAGGGAAGTTGCTTCTCTGTGGCTCTTGTCCTGTACGCATACGTGGCGTCCGGCTTTCCTGTCCGCCGCAGCGCGAAGCGCGAAGGCGGAAACCGGAGCCCACGGCGGCGCGGGCGCGCCGCAGATGGTCGCCGTGAGGGGCGTCTTCAGGTTCTCCATTCCTGCTCTGTGCTCGGCTTTCGTCGATCCGCTTGCGACCCAACCAGCGACGATGGTGTACGGTCGGCCTGGCGCGGCGATCCCACACGGTCCCAGCACGTTCTCGGCGCCTGGATGATTCGGCGCGCGGGATCATAGCCGGTCCGGCGTGGCGGCCCTTTGGGGGCTTTGTGCCCGCGGGAGCGGCGATCGGTCCGCTGTCGGGTCGATCTAGGCCGCCGCCGCCGCGGCCCAGATCGGCCAAGGCGTGTGGACAAGGCACGTGCTATCATCCCGCGGCTCTGCACTTTGCGATGACGAGGTGTCCGAGCGGTCCGGTGGTGTAGGCCGACCGGCGTTGCGGGTTCTGCGAGAGTATCTCGGGTCACGGCGGTCAGTTGATATACATGTTAGGCAGACTTCATGATCGAGAAAACCGCCGGAACAATCGGTCAGTTGTTCGAGGCGATCAGGCAGATCGCGTCCACGTGGCGCCCCGTTGTCGCCGACCCGCAGGAGCTGTGGTTTCGAGGGCAGTCCAAGCGTAGTT
>JACPTI010000023.1 GCA_016192845.1 Acidobacteriota bacterium | reverse complement strand
CCGCCGCAGCCCGGTCGGACGTGCGCGCCTGCACGTGGGGCGTCTTCGAAGAGGTCTCGCCGTTCTTCGCGGAGGAACGGCGGCTGCTGTACGCCGGCCGCGCCGTGTGCGGGCCCGACGGCCGGCCCGTCGGCTCCATCGTCGTGCACGCGATGCCGTCGGACTACTCGAACCTGCCGTTCATCGTGTCGCAGAGCCCGTACGTCGAGCTGATGCGTCCGGCCGATCCGCTGCAGGGCGAAGGGGTCTCGGGGCGCGACGTCGAGTTCGCCGTCTACGGCTGGAGCCGCGCGCCGCTGTACGCCTCGGGGGTCACCGCCTGGCCCCTCGACGATGCGGTGTTCGCGCGCGTGGAGCAGTCGCGGATGCCGCTCTGGGCCGAGCTGCGGCGCGGCGACGTGAAGTACGCCGTTTACATCCTGAACGACCGCGGCGGCATCTACGCGCTCGGGTTTCCCGTTCCGTCGCCTCTCGATCATCTGGTCAACCTGGCGGAAATCACCGTGCTCGCGTTCGGTACGTACATCCTGCTGCTCGCCGCCACGGCGCTGTTCGGCATCGTGAACCGCCGGGGCACGACGACCCGCGCGCTGCTGCGCGAGGTGCGCGCCAGCTTCTACCGTAAGCTGCTCCTCGCCTTCATCGCCGCCACGGTCGTCCCGGTGGCGGCGCTCGCCGTGGCGACGCGGACCTACGTGGCCGATCAGATGCGCGCCAACGTCGAGCAGGAGGCGGTCCGCACCGCGTCGGCCGCGCGCCGCGTCGTCGAGGATCTGGTCGCCCCGCGCGCCGTTCAGCAGGGGTTCGCGGTCGACGACAACCTGATGGTGTGGGTAAGCCGGCTGGTCGACCAGGACGTGAACATCTTCGTCGGCCCGCGGCTGCTGGCGACGAGCGAGCGCAACCTCTTCGCCTCGGGGCTCCTGCCGACCCGCACGCCCGCCGACGTCTACCGGACGCTCGAGCTGCAGAACGACGCAGCCACCGTCGTCCGGGAGCAGATCGGTACGCTCAACTACCTGGTGGCGGGCACGTCGATCGCCACACAGGAGTTCGACGCGATGCTCACGGTGCCGCTGACGTCACGCGAGCTCCAGATCGAAAGCCAGATCGACACGCTCGACCGGCGCGTGCTGCTCGGCGCGCTGCTCTTCGTCCTGGCGGGGGCGATCATCGGCTACGCGCTGGCCGAGCGCATCGCCGACCCGGTGAATCGCCTGACGCGCGCCACACGGCGCATCGCCCGCGGCGATCTCGACGCCCGCATCGTCGCGCGATCGTCCGACGAGCTGCGGCGGCTCGTGCAGGATTTCAACCGGATGGCGAGCGAGCTGCAGCGCCAGCAGAAGGAGCTGGAGCGCACGCACCGGCTCGAGGCGTGGGCGGAGATGGCGCGCCAGGTGGCGCACGAGATCAAGAACCCGCTGACGCCGATCCAGCTCAACGCCGAGCACCTCCGGCGCGTGCACGCCGACCGCGGGCAGCCGCTCAGCCCCGTCCTCGACGAGTGCGTCAACACGATCCTCGCGCAGGTCAAACTGCTGCGGCAGATCGCGTCAGAGTTTTCGAGCTTTGCCTCCTCGCCGACCGCGCGCCCGGCGCCGGTGGCGGTTCCCGAGCTGGTGCACGACGCCATCGATCCGTACCGCGCCGGACTCGAGGACCGCATCCGCGTCGAACTCGACGTGCCGCAGGATCTCCCGCCGGTGTTCGTCGATCGCACCCTGATCGCTCGCGCGCTCATCAACATCGTCGAGAACGCCATCCATGCGATGCCCGGCGACGGCGCGCTGACGATCGCCGCGCGCGCGATCGATTCCGCCGTGCACATCCGCGTCACGGATACCGGCGTCGGCATGGACGCCGAGGCGCTGGCGCTCGCCTTCGAGCCGTACTTCTCGACCAAGACGACCGGTACGGGGCTCGGGCTGCCAATTGCCAAGCGGAACGTGGAGTTGAGCGGCGGGACGCTCAGCGTGACGAGCGAGCGCGACCGGGGGACGACGGTGGAGCTCACATTGCCGGTCGCTGACAAGGACACAAAGACGCTTTAGCCACCTCCTTTCCCCTTCATGGCTCCCCGCGGCGAGGCAGCGTCGCCTCACCACTCGTCGTTACGGTAGTCCGCCGCCGTGCGCCGCCGCTGGTACCTGCGCCGCGGCTTCATCATCGACGACGTCCCAGCCGTGTCGATCGAGGTACGCTACCGTCTGCCGGCGCACGCGCTCCGCTTGGAGGAGCTGCGCGAGCAGCTCGGAGCGCAATGTCCCGCGCTGCCTGGCCAAATCGTCCGCGAATGCAATCAAGTCGTCCGGGAGACGTACGCCAATCTTCATACGCGCGATCATGCCTTCCGGAATACGCTCCACCTTGACGATGCTCGGCACTTGCACGACACTTGTGACATGCCTATCTTTGTCTCATCGCGTGAGCTCTCTGCCCGGCCGGGCAAGGTCCTGCGGAATCTGCGCAAAGCCGGACCGATCGTCGTCACGCGTGATGGGGAGCCAGCGGCAATCCTGCTGCCAGCCTCGGCCCGGACCATCGAGACCGACCTTGACCTTGCCCGGCGCATCGAGCTTTCGCGCGCCATCGACGATATCCGCCAGGAGGCGCGCGAAAAGGGATTGGACAAGCTGCGTTCCAGACAAGTCAACGCAATAATTCGCGAAGTTCGCCAGCGACGTCGAAGGCGTGGCACGCGGTGAACGAGGCCCGCCCGCCTGTCTGGGTGCTCGACACCAATGTCATCGTCTCGGGACTGCTGGTTCCCATCAGCTTTCCAGGATTGCTCATCGACTACGCGGCTGCCGGCCGGCTCGTGATCGCCTACAACGAGGCGATTCGCACCGAGTACTTCGAGGTGTTGGCGCGATCCCGCCTCGGCATCGACCCGGACAAGGCGGGCGCCTTTACTCGATCCCTCTCGATCGCGGGCTATGTGGCCGACGCGCCCGCCGGCTCGCTCGACCTGCCCGATCCGGACGACGAACTATTTCTCGCCGTGGCCCTTGCGACCCAGGATCGGGTTCTGGTCACCGGAAATACGCGCCACTTTCCCGTGCGGCTGCGCCGCGGCGTGACCGTGCTGACACCACGCGAGGCTGTCGGCCGATTGAGGCGGTGACGCGGTGCAGGCGCAATCTCGTGGCAAGCGCGCGCGACGGCCACGAAAGCAACACACTGGAGGGCTTCGTCATGGAGCAGAGCCGCCAGCTCACCGATCAGGGCTGCGAGATCCGCGCGCTGCGAGACGAATTGCGAGGGAGACCCTGAGATGGCGGCCTGCGTTTGTGATTACCTACCCGATTGACTCTGACCCTGCGGCACCTGGTACTGGATGCGCGGCGGAGCCGGATACATGTTCGAGTAGATGCTCTCGTACCGGACGCGGATTCCCTGCTTATCGATGAAGCCGAGCGACTGCTGGAAGTGTGCGGGGGGCGGTGCATTCGCCGGCACGGTACCCTCCAGAATATAGAGGCGATTCTCGTGCATATGGATCGCGGCAAACGTCTGCGTGCCGTCCGGGTTGGCGAGCTGGAGCCGCCGTCCTTCAATGCGATCGCTGTTGTAATACGCGTAGTGCAGCACCTTGGCCGCCTGCTTCAGGAGCTGGTACGCCGCATAGTCCATCGCGCCGCGCAGTTCGCCCACCCACGGGTTGTTGCACAGGTTCGGGTACTTCTGGCAGTTGGCGAGCCGCTCCGCGTGGATCCTCTGCACGTTCGAGTAATCGACGACGGTGACCGAGTAGCGGTAGGGACCCTCCTCGTGGCTGTGCACGCGCCCGGGAAGGCTGATGCCATACTCGGTGGAATAGGTGATGTCGCGCACCGTCGGTTGCGCAGGGAAATTCACCGTGAAGAGATCGTCACGGCTCACGTACTCAATCCATTCCTGAGCGAAGGAGGGCCCCGCCAGACACAGAACGAACGCCGCCACAACGAGGGGACTCAGGCGCATCATATGACCTCCCGCTTGGCCGTCCAGACGGGGCGGATCGTATACCTTGTCTGCGGCGGCGACAAAGGACCTGAACTACGGGGTGGGCACGAGCCGCTTCAGCTCTTCGCCCCAGTTCTGGACGACGACAATCTGCGGCGGAGCGGGCGCGTCGTCCTCGCCTGCGCCTTCCCGCATCGTCAGAAACCGCTGCCCGTCGGGCGACACGTCGTACGGGCGAGGACCGAACGCGCTCCCCGTGTAGTAGCGGGCCGCAAGCAGCCGGGTGGGGGTGCCCAGCTTCAGGCTTGTGTCCGCCGTCTCCACCGGCACGCGCAGCAGTGCTCCCTCCAACGTGCGGAAAAACAGCTCCCTGCCGTCCCGCGACCACAACGGCCACCGCCCGCCCGTGGTGGACGCCTGCCACCGCCCGGCGTCGACCGCCGGAAAAGGTCGCACGTAAATCTCCGGCTGCCCCGATTCATTCGATTCGTAGGTCAACCATCGTCCGTCGGGCGAGATGTCCGCATTTCGTTCGTCGAAGCGCGTCTGAATGAGCGGCGTCAGGCGCCGTTCGCCCGTGAGCGTCAGCACCATCAGGTCGACGCCCGTCCCCGCCCCGTCTCCCCGCAGCACCAGCCGCGAGCCGTCCGGCGACACCGCATAGGGCGCCGCCACCGCCAGAGACGCATTCGCATCCGCGAGCCGCTCCGTCGCGCCGGTGCCGTCCGCAGCTTGCCAAAACACTTCCCGCGCCGAGGACCAGACGAGCCGCCGTCCGTCGGGCGTCCAGATCGCGTTCCCTCCAGCGGTCGTGAACCGCGATTCCGCCTGACGCGTCAGGTCGAGTATCCAGAGGCCCCCTTCCGGCCCGGGCGATACCGTGACGACGACTTTCGTTCCATCCGGCGAGAGTCGAGGGCTCAAGTATGCACGCGGGGCCACCGCGAGAGGCTCCGCCCGGCCCTGGCGATCCACCCACAGCAGCCTCATCCGCGGCGTGTCGGCGCCCACCCGCGGCGCGTACACGAGGGTGCCGTCGTTCGAGATGCTCGCATCCACGGCGCCGGTCGTCGTGGTGACAACGCCGTCGATGACAGGGACCGGTGACCCGGCGACCTCCATCCGCTGACGGTTGAATCGAACGGCCCACAATCCGGAGCCTGCTCCGTAGACAAGGTACTCGGGGGCGACGTACTGGGCATGGCTCCCCCGAAGCATCACCCGCCGCTCCCCCGTCCGGAGGTTCAGCACCGCGACCTGCGCTCCGCCCTGGCCGAGAATCGTAAAGAGCACGGCGTCACCGCCGGGCAGCGGTTCCGGCCACACGTGGTCCACCTCACCCCGCGTTGTGTCAGGTGTCGTGAGCGCGTGCGGCTCTCCACCAGCCGCCGGTACCCGGAGTAGGCCCGTACGGCTGTCCAACGTGGCAAAGATGATCGTGTCGTCCGAGGACCAGCTGGCTCCACGGGGCTGCCCCGTCAGGGGCGCCAGCGTGACGGCGGGCCCCCCGGCCGCTGCGACCTTCTTCAACGATGCGGTGCCGTCGAAAAACGCAATCCACTGCCCGTCGGGGGAGAACACCGGATGGCTGACGATGCCGAGCCCCCCGAGCGCGGTAGGCTCGAGTGAGTCGAGCGCGCGCACGACGAGCCGGCTGGCATCGGCGCCGACGTAGACGATGCGCGAGCCATCCGGAGCGATGGCCAGGTCACGGCTCGTGGTGGTGATCGTGAGGGGGACCGACGGCCCGGGGATGATCGCCGTACGCGTGACGCGTGACGAGGGCGGACGCACGGTGAGCCAGACGCCGAGACCTCCCAGTGCCGCCGCCACAATTGCTGTCGCCGCAGCAACGATCCACATCCGTCTGGCCGGTCGCCCCGAAGGCGCGGGACGCTCGACCACCGCCGGGGCCGGCTCGGCCAGGGCGAGCTCCAGATCGATCCGCACGTCGCTCGCCGCCTGTCGCCGTTGCTTCGGGTTTTTCTCCAGACACAGCCGCAGCAGCTCTCGCACGCGCGGCGGCACGTGGGCCGGCAGCGCGCTCCAGTCCGGCTCGCGCTCGATCACGCGCGCCAGCACCGCCGCCACGTCCTCACCCGCGAAGGCGGCCCGTCCCGTCAGCATCTCGTACAGCACGCACCCGAACGCGAAGATGTCCGTCCGCCGATCCACCGGCTTGCCTCGGGCCTGCTCGGGCGACATGTACGGCGCGGTGCCGAGAATCTCGCCTGCAAAGGTCGCGTGCTCGCCGAGCGTCGGCGCGGCGGTCAGGCCGACGGCCGAGGCGTCGCGCTCGGGCTCGAGCATCTTGGCAATCCCGAAGTCGAGGATCTTGACGGTCCCCTCGGGCGTGATCTTGATGTTGGCGGGCTTCAGATCCCGGTGGACGATCCCCTTTTCGTGAGCCGCTTCGAGGGCGTCGACGATCTGCCGCGCGATGGCGAGTGCCTCGTCGAGCGGCATCGCACCACCGCGGGCGATGCGCGCCGCGAGCGTGTCGCCTTCGACGAGCTCCAGGACGAGGCCGGTCCGCCCGTCGGCGGTCTCCAGCCCGTAGACCGCCCCGATGTTCGGGTGATTGAGCGTGGCGAGCAGTTCGGCTTCGCGGTGAAAGCGGGCGACGCGCTCGGGATCTCCGGCGACGGCTTCGGACAGGACCTTGATCGCCACCTCGCGCTTCAGCCGCGGGTCGCGCGCGCGGTAGACCTCCCCCATGGCGCCCGCCCCGAGCGTGCCCGTGATCTGATACCCGCCGAATGTGTCACCGGGTGCCAGCGACATTCGTCCTGCGCGGATTATAAGCGCTGGCCGAGGGGACGCGCAGGCTAGCGGGGTCCCCAGCGCGCGGAGTGTGCGCGCTGGGGTGCCCTAGAGCATGCGCACTACGTCGCAGGTCAGAGCGCCTTCGTGCCCTTGGTGTCCCTCGCGGCTGACGCGTCCTGGTGCTCGTCGTGCCCGGGCCGCCGGCGCGCGCGGTGCCACGCCATCTCCACGAATGCCGACGCGAGGTAGCCGTATGCCAGCATGACGAGCACCAGCTCCGGGTGCGCGGCCAGCAGCGCGAGGCCGACGGCCACCAGCAGCAGCACCGGGTAGCTGCGGCGCGTGCGGAAGTCGATGTTCTTGAAGCTCCGGAACCGGATCGTGCTCATCATCAGCAGCGCCGGCACGATCACCATCGCGAGCACCGGCAGCGCTTCGGCGTACGTCTGGAAGCCCCACGGGTACGCATAGACGGTCGCCGCCGGGACGCCGGCCGCCGCCGGGCTGGGCATCCCGACGAAGTAGCGCTTGTCGTGCGTGCCGGCCTGAATGTTGAAACGCGCCAGCCGCACCGCCGCCGCCGCGACGAAGATGAACCCCGCGGCCCACCCGAGCCGCCCGAGCGGCTGGAGCCCCCACGTGAAGGCGAGGATGGCCGGTGCCACCCCGAACGAGATCACGTCGGCCAGCGAGTCGAACTCGATGCCGAAGGCGCTCGTCGTCCCGGTCATGCGCGCGATGCGGCCGTCGAGCATGTCGATGACGATCGCCAGCCCGATGAACGGCGCCGCCGTCACGAACTCGCCGCGCATCGCATAGACGATGCATGCGTAGCCGCAGAACATGTTGCCGAGGGTGAACATGCTCGGCAGCAGGTACACACCCCGGCGGAGCCGCCGCTGGGCGACGTCGGAGCGGCGCCGGAGCGGCCTCAGCATCCGGATGCGCGACCCTTCGACACGCTCAGGGCCGCCCCGAGTGGCGTCGAGGGGCGAGGCGCGGAATTCGCTGTTGTGCTCCATCACTCCGGCAGCATCGCCACCACGGTGACCGCGGCCACGACGTGCTCCCCTGTCTTGACAGTAATACGCGCGCGCGCCGGCACGAACACGTCCATACGCGAGCCGAACTTCATCACCCCGAACCGCTCCCCCGCCGCGACGTCGGCGCCCTCCCGGGTGCGGCACACGATCCGGCGCGCGAGCACGCCCACGATCTGCCGGACCACAACCGGCTGGCCGCCGTGATCGATCCAGACCTCGGTGTACTCGTTGAGGTCTCCGGCCTCCGGCCGGTACGCGGGCAGGAATCGACCCGGATGATACCTCACCTTCGCCACCCGCCCCGCGACGGGCATCCGGTTCACGTGCACGTCCAGCGGCGACAGGAAGATGCTGATCTGCCGCCAGGCGTCGGGTGGAAATTCCCGCACCGTCGGCGTCCCGGCCACCAGGACACGGCCGTCGGCGGGCGCGAGCACCGCCCCCGGCGCCTGCGTGACCACGCGGTCGGGATCGCGGAAGAAGAACAGCAGGAAACCGGCGGCGATGAGCAGCGCCAGGCCGAGCGTGGAGCTGACGAGAAATGCGGCGGCCACGGCGAGCGCCAGCGCGCCGCCGACGAAGGGCCAGCCGGCCGGATCGATACGCATGGGAGACTTGTGATTCGCGATTTGTGATTCGTGATTTGTATATCGACTATGACCCAAGATCACGAATCACAAATCACAAATCGCAAACGTCCGGAGGCGCTATGACGAGCCGCGCCCCTGCAGGAAGTCGCGCGTGATCGCTTCCATGCGGTCCTTCAGCGCGAGCTTCCGCTTCTTGATGGTGGCTTTTTCGAGTTGTTCGGAGGGCGACAGGTAAGGTCTGTCGGCGAGTTCGTGCAGCCGGTTGTCGAGCTGATGATGTTGTTCGGCAAGCTGGCGATACTGATCGTTGTTCTGCAGCAACAGGGTTTTTACATCCTGTGCTTCCGCTGCATTCATAGGCCGCCCCTCCTACGGACGAGAACGGGTCACGGCACGTGTCCCTCGCGGCAAGGTACCACATTCGGTAGCCAGGTAGCTAGGTGGCTGGGTAGCTGAGCGTTTCGGGGCCGATGGCTGACCCAGCGACCTAGCTATCCAGCTACCCAGCTACCTCGTGATCGTCCCTCCAGAGGATGAGGGCGTCCTCGACCGGATCCGTGTAGTAGTTCCGGCGGACGCCTGCCACGTAGAAGCCGAGCCGCTCGTACAGCCGCCGCGCCCGCTCGTTCGAGGCGCGCACCTCGAGCGTGGCCCGCCGCGCCCCGAGCTGCCGCGCTTCGGCGAGCACGTGCCGCAGCAGCGCCGTCCCGATCCCCTGCGCGCGGAACCGCGGCCGCATCGCGACGTTGTTGATGTGCACCTCGTCGAACACGAGCCAGAAGGCACAGAAGCCCGCGACCCGGCACTCCTCCGTCCGGACGACAAAGATGTGGCAGACCGAGCGGTTCTGCAGCTCCCACGAGTACATGGCGCGCGTCCAGGGGTTGGTGAACGACTCGGCTTCCACTTCGAGCACGCCTTCGAGATCCGCCTCGTCCGAGAGCCGGTCGATCCAGTACTGAGGCATTTAGGCCCGATCTCGCGCCAGTTCCGCGTCGGGGCGGCGCACGTACAACGGCCGGATGGCGTCGGGCCGCGGCCGCGCTCCGGTCTGAAAGGCCTCGGCGCCGAGCTCTGCCATGGCGCCCGCCAGAAGCGGCGCCACCGGATCGGTGAAGTACGCGTCGGCGCCGAGCGCGGCCCGGATCATCTCCCGATGCACGCCGGCGCCGTCGCCGGTAAACAGCGTCGGGCGCCCGGCGAACGCGCGCAGGAGGTCCCGGGGCCGCGTCACCGTCGGCGGCTCCACCTGGCGGCCGCGATCGTAGAGCGCGGCGTACACGTCGCCGCGCCAGGCGTCGACCCATGTGGCGACGGCCATGGCTTGGCGGGTCCGCCTCGCGTCCGAATTGCTCGCTTCGGCGGAACCCGCGCTGTGTACGAACGCGGTCCGTGCGAGCGCGTCGAGCGCCGAAACCCCGAAGAGCGGCTTCGCCGTCGCCACCGCCAGGCCCTGCATCGTGGCGATCCCGACGCGCAGTCCGGTGAACGATCCCGGACCCGTGCCGACGGCGAACGCGTCGACGTCGTGGAGCGCGACGCCCGCGCGCGCCAGCAGCGAAGCGAGCTCACCGGGCAGCCGCGCCGCCTGCGGCCGGCCGGCCTCGCTCGCCTCCTCGCGCACCACCCGTCCATCCCGCAGCAGCGCGCAGCTGCCCGCGCCGGTCGTCGTGTCAAGGGCCAGGATCAGCATCCGCCTGACAGATAATAACTTCGGCCGATGTCCTCCACCGCCTCCGTCACGCCGGCGATGCGCCAGTACCTCGACGCCAAACGGGAGCATCGCGACGCGATCGTGTTCTTCCGGATGGGCGACTTCTACGAAATGTTCTACGAAGACGCGCTCGTCGCCGCGCGCGCGCTGGATCTGACGTTGACGTCGCGATCGAAGGACGCCGGGGGCGGCGCGATCCCGATGTGCGGCGTCCCGTTCCACGCCGTCGACGGGTATCTCGCGAAGCTGGTCACCAAAGGCTTCCGCGTGGCCATCTGCGAGCAGGTCGAAGACCCGAAGAAGGCGAAGGGGATCGTCCGCCGCGAGGTGGTCCGCGTCGTCTCGCCGGGCACCCTGACCGACGCGACGTACCTCAGCCCCCGCGAGCCCGCCTATCTCATGGCGATTGTGGAGACGAACTCCCTGTTCGGCGTGGCGCTGATGGACCTCTCCACCGGCGAGTTCACCACCGCCGAGTATCGAGGCGCGGAGGGGGCACAGGCGCTCGCCGACGAGATTGCCGTGCTGCGGCCGCGCGAGATCGTCCTGCCGGTGGACGCGGCGGACGGCCCTGCCGGCCGGCACGGCGATCCGTTTGCGGAGATCGCGCGGCTGCAGCTCCCGGTCACGAAGGTCGAGCCGTGGAGCTTCACTCCGGATGCCGCGCGCCGCACGCTGCTGGACCAGCTCAAGGCGCACGGGCTCGAGGGCTTCGGTCTGGAGGGGCACCCCGCGGCGGTCCAGGCGGCGGGCGGGCTGGTCGCGTACCTGCGCGACAGCCAGAAGGCCGATCTCGCCCACGTCCGGGCGATCCAGTACAAGGCGACGACCGACAGCCTCATCATCGACCCGATCACGCTGCGGCACCTCGAAGTCGTGACCGGGAGCGACGGCGACGTGAAGGGCTCCCTGCTCCACGAGATCGACCGCACGGTGACGGCGATGGGCGCGCGTCTGCTCCGGGCATGGCTGCTCCGGCCGCTGCGCGCCCTCGAGCCGATTCGCGATCGGCTCGATGCGGTCGAGGAGCTGGCGTTCCGCGCCACCGATCGGGGCAAGTTCCGGGAGACGCTCCGGAACGTGCACGACCTCGAGCGACTGGTGGCGCGCGTCGCGCTCGCCACGGCCGGCCCGCGCGATCTCGTCGCGCTCCGCCAGTCGCTCGCCGTGGTGCCGCGCGTCCGTGGCGTGCTCGCGGACCTGCAGGCGCCGCTGCTGCGCAGCCTGGTCGCCGAGCTCGACGATTTGACGGACGTGCGCGACCTCATCGAGCGGACGCTCGTCGACGAGCCGCCTGCCTTCGCCCGCGACGGCGGCTTCACCCGCGACGGCATCGACGCCGAGCTGGACGAACTCAAGGGCATCAGCCGCTCCGGCCGCCAGGTTATCGCGGCGATGGAGGACCGTGAGCGGGCGCGAACCGGCATCGCCTCACTGAAGGTCCGCTTCAACCGGGTGTTCGGCTACTACATCGAGGTCTCGAAGGCGAACCTCCATGCGGTGCCGCCCGATTACCAGCGGAAGCAGACGATTGCCGGCGGCGAGCGCTTCACGACGCCGGCGCTCAAGGAGCACGAGGCGAAGGTGCTCGGCGCCGACGAGCGGATCCTCGAGCGTGAGCTCGAGATCTTCGAGCGGCTGCGCAGCCAGGTGGCCGCCGAGGCGCCGCGCATTCAGGACACCGCGCGCGCGCTCGCCACGCTCGACGCGCTGGCCGGGCTGGCCGAGACCGCGGCCGTCTGCAACTTCACGAAGCCGCACGTGCACGAGGGCGACGAGTTCGTCGCGGCCGACGCCCGCCACCCGGTCGTCGAGCGGTTCACTCCGGGCGCCTTCGTGCCCAACGACATCGATCTGAACGGCACGACGCGGCAGCTCGTCATCCTGACCGGGCCGAACATGGGCGGCAAGTCGACCTACCTGCGGCAGGCGGCACTCATTCCCGTGCTCGCGCAGATCGGCTCGTTCGTGCCGGCACGCGACGCAAAGGTGCCAATCGTCGACCGCATCTTCGCGCGCGTCGGCGCCTCCGACAACATCGCGCGCGGCCAGTCGACGTTCATGGTCGAGATGCAGGAGACCGCCAACATCCTGCACAGCGCCACCTCGCGCGGCCTGGTCGTGCTCGACGAGATCGGCCGCGGCACCTCCACCTTCGACGGCCTCAGCATCGCGTGGGCCGTGGCGGAGTACCTGGTGACGAACCCGAGGGCTCGCCCGAAGACGCTCTTTGCGACGCATTATCACGAGCTGACCGATCTCGCCGACGCCCTGCCCGGGGTCGTCAACGCGCACGTCGCGGCCCGGGAGTGGAAGGACGACATCGTCTTTCTGCGGAAGATCGTCCCCGGCCGCTCCGACCGCAGCTACGGAATCCAGGTCGCGCGCCTGGCCGGCTTGCCGCCCGCGGTCGTCGCCCGCGCCAGGGACATCCTGGCGGGGCTCGAGCGCGACGAGCTGTCGCGCGGCGGGCGGCCGACGCTCTCCGGCGCGCCGGGCGACCCCGACACCCAGCAGCTGGCGCTCTTCGGCGTGGCCGGCGACCTCGCGCGCGATAATGAAGTCGTACGCCGGTTGAAGGCGCTCGACGTCGACGAGACGGCGCCGCGCCAGGCGCTGGAGCTGCTGGCTGAGTTGAAGAAACTCGCCGAAGGGGACTGATGTCAACTCCCAACTCCCAAACTCCCAACTCCCAACTCCGCAACGTCCCAACGCTGACGACGCCTGCGTCGTGGTGGCGCCGAGCGTGGGTCGTTTTGGGAGTTGGAAGCTGGGCGTTGGGAGTTGTGGTGGGCTGCGCCGCGCCGGAGCGCGCGAGCGACAGCGGCTTCCTGCGCGTCATCATCATGGCTGCGCCGGTGAACTTCGACCCGCGCGTGGGCACCGACCAGCAGTCGCAGCGCGTGCATCAGCTCGTCTACGATCACCTGCTCGTCATCGACGACCAGCTCCGTATCGTCGCCGAGCCGCCGGCACTGGCGCTGCGGCTCGACAACCCCGACCCGCTGACCTACATCGCCCACCTCCGCCGCGGCGTGCGGTTCCATGACGGCCGCGAGCTCACGGCAAAGGACGTCGTCTATACGTTCGCGAGCTTTCTCGATCCGGATTTCGTGTCGCCGAGGAAGGGCGCGTACGCGCAAATGGCGTCGGTGAAGGCCCTGGACGACTACACCGTCGAGTTCAAGCTCAAGGAGCCGTTCGGGTCGTTTTCCATGCAGCTGGTGATGCACGTCGTCCCCGACGGCGCCGGCGACTCGCTCAGGACGTTTCCGATCGGGACCGGCCCGTACCGGTTCGTGCGGTATGTCGTCGACGAGCAGGTGGAGCTGACCGCCTACGAGGGCTACTGGGACGGCCTGCCGCAGAACGCCGGGATCACGCTGCGGATCATCCCCGACGACATGATGCGCGGCCTGGAGCTGCGGAAGGGCTCGGCGGATCTCACCATCAACGACGTCCCCCCTGACATCGCGTACCAGCTCGAGAAGGACGGATTGACGATTGCCGAGGCACCGGGCGTGGACTACACGTACATCGGCCTGAACATGCGCGACCCGGTGCTCAGCGACAAGCGGGTGCGGCACGCGATCGGCTACGCCGTCGACCGGCAGGCGATCGTCGAATACCTGCGTCGCGGTCTCGCGCAGCCGGCGGTCGGCGTGCTCTCGCCGGTGACGTGGGCCTTCGAGCCGAACGTGCATCAGTTCACGTACGACCCGGAGCGGGCCAGGCGGCTGCTCGATGAAGCGGGCTACCCGGATCCCGACGGAGACGGCCCGCTGCCGCGGCTGCGGCTCTCGCTGAAGACGTCGACCGACGAGTTCTACCGGCTCCAGGCGGCCGTGATTCAGGAAAATCTGCGTCTGGTCGGCGTCGAGGTCGACGTCCGCTCGTACGAGTTTGCCACCTTCTATGCCGACGTCCTCTCGGGCAACGTGCAGATGTACACGCTGCAGTGGGTGGGCGTGACCGATCCCGACATGCTGCGGCGGCTGTACCACTCCGGGCAGGTGCCGCCGGTCGGCTTCAATCGCGTCTACTACAGCAGCCCCGAGGTCGATCGGCTGATCGATCTGGCGACGACGGCGCCGACCGACGAGGAGCGGCGCAAGTACTACAGTGAGGTGCAGAAGCTGGTGGCAGAGGATGCACCGTACATCAGCCTGTGGTACAAGACGAACATCGCGGTGGCGCGCCCGAACATCACTGGGATCCGGCTGTCACCACAGGCGACCTTCGCCGCGCTGAAGGACGTCAAGAAATTCCAGCCGTACGGCGCGGCCTACTCCGGGCAGTCGGACAACTGGCGCTAGGGCACCCCAGCGCGCACACTCCGCGCGCCGGGGACCCCGCTAGCTGCCCAACTCGGCGCGCGCTTCCGCCGTGTACGGCGACGTGGGGTGCTCGTCGATCAGCTGGGTGAAGGTCTTCCGCGCTTCCTCGGCATTGCCGGCCGCCTGGTACGCCTTCCCCAGCTCCATCAGGATCGCGTCTTTCGGCAGCGCCTCGTCGGCGCCGGAGGCGAGCTCCTTCCACGTGGCGATCGCGGCATCGTACTGCCCCGCCCGTACCAGCGTGTCGGCCTTGCCGAGGCGCGCCATCCGGCCGTACAGGCTGTCGTTGCCGGCACGCGCGACGACCTCGTCGAACGCTTTCACCGCTTCGTCGTGCCGTCCGAGCGCAGCAAGCGACGAGGCGTAGTGATAGCGCGCTGTGAGGCCCGCCTCGGTCTCGGGGTAGGCGTCGGCCGCGGCCTTCAGCTTCGGCAGCGCGGCGTTCAGCTTGGCGGCCACCGTCGGGAACGTGCCGGTGGCGCCGATGGTCGCCGCCGCGGGCACCTCGCCCGGCGCCGCCGGTTCCGCGGTCACCGGGATGACGCGCGCGTTGAAGGTCACCATCGCCTCGCCGAGCAACTGCTCGGCGCGCGCCTCGGTCTGCCCGCGCCACGCAAGGACGCCGGCCACGACGGCGCCGACGACGATGACCACGAGCAGGATGCCGGTGACGACGCGCTTGTGTTTTTCGTAGTTCTCCCGCGCGGCCGCCAGCATCTGGGCCAGCTCGTTTTCCTTCAGCTGGTGACGTTCCTTGGTCTTCATAGGCTGTGCTTTCGGCTTCGGACTTCGGGCTTCGGGCAAAATCATTGTAACCGACAGAGCGGCATAGACATAGACCGTCAGGCTCTCGCCCGTCGTGCCAGGGGAGGGGCTGCGAGCTGAGGTTTTTGAGGATTACCGGTGAATCGTGTAATCTGGAAGCGTCGTGATCCGGTCGTTCGGGGATGAAGCGACTGCCGACGTCTACTACGGTCGCGACACCAAGGCCGCGCGGCGTCTCCCGAAACCGCTTTGGCCGGTGATCCGGCGCAAGCTCGACGCGCTGCACCGCGCGCGCACGCTCGATGATCTGCGATTGCCTGCCGGCAACCGCTTGGAGCCGCTCAAGGGCGATCGCGCGGGACAGTTCAGCATCCGCGTGAACGACCAGTACCGCATCACCTTCACGTGGGCGCAGGAGGGACCTTATGCCGACGATGTCACGTGCAAGGACTACCACTAAAGGCCCACGGTCCGTGTTGGACCTGAAGCGTCCGCCGACGTCGCCGGGCGAGATGTTGCTCGAGGAGTTCCTGCGTCCCGCCGGTCTGTCACAAGTGGAAGCCGCGCGGCGTATGGGGATTCCGCTCAATCGCCTGAACGAGATCATCCACGGCAGGCGCGGGATCTCCGCCGATACGGCACTCCGTCTCGCCCAGCTCCTGAAGACGACGCCCGAGTTCTGGATGGGCCTGCAGGCGGACTGGGATCTGTGGCACGCGGCGGCGGCGTTGCGTAAGGCCGGATAGGTACAACTTTCAGGAACCGCGCCCGCGGCGAATGAGGCGCTTGTTACGCGCCATTCGGCTGCGCTGCCCCTCGTGCCGCGCTTACGACAACGTGCGGATCGTCGACGACTCCGGCGTTCGCTCACCCTCAAGGACGCGCGCCGCGGCGCTCGCTTCGAAGGCGCGCTCGTGATCGGCGGGATTTTGGCCGGCAATGTACGCGATAACGAGGTTGGCGTCCCCGGGCAGAATTGAACTGCCGGCCTCGCGCTTAGGAGGCGCGCGCTCTATCCATCTGAGCTACGGGGACGTGCTGTCGCTAAACACTCAGTTTACCTGATGTTGCGCCGCCTTCACGGGTTCGCCGTTGCGAAGAGGCGCCCGCTCTACTGCCCCTTCGATTGCAACGAGATTGCAACGAGATTCCTGGAACCGGCTCATGCTCTCCTGTAACCCGACCCGCGTCGCGTTCAAGTACGTCGACGTTTGGCTCACGTTCGCGTGCCCGAGCATCTCCTGGACGTGGTGGAGCGGCCAGCCAGCCTCGAGCAGTCGGCTCCCGCCTTCGTGCCGCAGGTCATGAAAGTGCAAGTCGATCGCGCGCAGCGCCGCGCGGGAGTCAGCCGAGAGGGTGTTCGCCCCGATCCAGGCGGGCTTGTGGCCGTGCGCCTTCAGTACCGCCGTATCCCACGCCTTCCGGATGCACTTGACCCGCCGGCCCGCCTGATCCCCGAACACGAAGCACGCCGCGACGCGATCCGCCCGTTCCTGCTCATTGAGCCTGCCGTTGCCGCTGCATAGGAACGTCGACAACGCCGTCTGCGCCATCTCGAGCACGCCGGCCAGCCGGGACGAGACCGGCAGGATGCGCACCCGCCGCGTCTTCGCCGTCTCGGCTCGGATCGTCAGCTCCTTCCGGGTCAGGTCGATGTCGCGCCACGTT
>JACPTI010000022.1 GCA_016192845.1 Acidobacteriota bacterium | reverse complement strand
GCCGAACCTGGCGGTGCACGTCGACGGCGTGTACAGCACGGTGACCAAGGGGAACCAGATTAACAACATCAATACACCGGACCCGGTGACGGGGGTGCGTCCGATCCGGGGGTGGGGGAACGTCAACCAGTACCAGGCGTACGGCGAGAGCGACTATCGCGCGCTGTACGTGCGACTGGATAAGCGCCTCTCGAACCGTTATCAGTACCTGGTGTCGTACACGCTGGCACGGGAACGAGACCGCGGGGCCGGACAGCAGACGATTGTCGACTTCTACCATCCGGAATATGACCAGGGCTACGCCAACCAGGACCGGCGGCACACGCTGGTGGCAAGCGGCGCGGTGCAGCTCCCGTACGACGTGGTGCTCGGCGCGGTGTGGAGCTACCGCTCGTCGCGGCCGTTCCCCGCGCGCGCGGGGATCGACCTGAACCGCAACGGCGCGGTCACCGACTATGTGCCCGGCACCATGCGCAACGTGTTCAACCGGGGCGACAACGACAAGTACCTCGCCCTCGTCAACACGTGGCGGGCGCAGAACGGGCGCGCCCCGATTGCCGCGAGCCAGCTGATGACCGACGAGTTCAACCGCTTCGATGTGCGGGTGAACAAGCAGATCGCCCTGGGCGGCGGGCGCCGTGCGGAATTTATCGCACAGGTCTTCAACCTGTTCGGGACCGACAGCTTCGGCCCTGGCGCGACGCCGTGGCAGATGAACGCGCTGTCGAACGCGTTCGGCACGATCAACACCGTCCATCCGCGCCAGCAGGCCGAGTTGGCGGTGAGATTTGTTTGGTAGGATAGGCACGTCAATGACAGTCGGTAGCCGATAGCCGGTAGCCGGTAGCACGAACCCGGAACCATGCACCTGCTACCAGCTACCGACTACCAGCTACCGACTACCAGCTACCGACTACCAGCTACCGGCTGAGGAGAAGGCATCATGATCAGGACCCGTCGGCTCCCTCTCTGGGTCATCGGCCTGGCCGGCTGCCTGTGGGCTGGATACATCGCCTTCGGTGTCGGTGTGTCGGCGCAGCAGCGCGGCGGGGCGCTCGCGGGGATGGCGCGTCTGTCCGGCACGGTGACCGCGTCTGCGCCGTTCAAGGCGGCGCAGGTCTACATCCGCAACGTGGACAAGAACATCACCTACATGGTGTTCACCACCGCGGGGCAGTTCCGGGCCGTGGCGCTCTTCCCCGGCAACTACGAGGTGGTGGTTAAGACCAAGGGACTCGAGTCCGAGGCGCAGGCGGTGGCGCTCAAGGCTGGCGACAACGCCAAGGTCACGCTCGCCATGCGGTCCGGCGCGGGGACGGTGCCGCCGGTCACCGGCGCGACCTTCGCGCGGTACTCGGAGATCTACACGCCGGGACCCGGCCTCCAGGTCATCGAGCAGGGATGCATGCGCTGTCACCATGAGAACTTCCTGTCCGCGCGGCCGGCCAGCGAAGACGTGTGGCGCGCGCGCCTCGGCCACATGATGGGCGCCGAGCTCACCACGCGCGACGCGCGGGCGTACACCGAGGGCGCGCTCGCGGGGCGGGTTCAGTGGTTCCCCTTCTCGATGAAGGACCGTGAGGAGTTCATTCAGTACGTCGTCAGGAACTTCGGACCCGACGCCAAACCCCGGTTCGTTCGCGCCGAGACGGAAGTGCCCCTCGATGAGGCGGCGCTCGGCAAGGCGATGTTCATCGAGTACTACCTGCCGATCGACCCGCCCGGCACGGGCAGCAGCTCGCCGGAGTTCGCCAAGCGGGGGCGGGGCATCCGCTGGGGGCAGGATGTTCGGTTCGACCCGGACGGCAACGTGTGGCTCACCGACCGCGGGTATCCGCACCGGCTCGTCAAGCTGGATCCCCGGACCGGCACGCAGAAGGACTACCTGTATCCAGACGGCGCCGCCAACGGCAACCACGACCTGACGATCGACCGCTTCGGCATCGTCTGGGCGCCCGAGCATCAGGGCCTCAAGCCGGAGGGGACGAAGCGGATTCTCGGCTTCAACCCGAAGACCGAGAAGTGGGAATACCAGGTGCCCGGCGACCCGGAGAACGTGATCCGGAATCCGATGAAGTGGATGCAGTCGATGGCGCTCGACTCCAAGAGCAACCTCTACGTCGGCTGGATCATGGGCGGCGCGATCACCAAGTACGAGCGCGCGACGGGGAAGGTCAAGGTCTATCCGATCTCCGACCGCGGCGCGGTGCCGTACGGCGTCATCGCGGATCGCAACGACAACATCTGGATCGCCCTTTGGAACTCCGGCAAGATCGCGAAGTTCGACACGGTGAACGAACAGTGGACCGAGTTCGCGCCGCTCACGTTCCCGGGACACATCCGGCGGCTGAACGTCGACGCGCAGAACAACATCTGGGCGGCGATCTGGAACCAGGGTCGGCGGCCCGGCAAGCTCGCGAAGCTCGATCAGACGACCGGCCGGTTTACCGAGTACGCCGTGCCGCTCTGGACGGCGCAGCCGTACGACGTCAACCCGGATCCGGAGGGGAACATCTGGTTCGCCGACTCGCCGACGCCCGACCGCGTGGCGCTCATCAGCAAGTTCAACCCGCGGAACCAGACGTTCGTCTTCTACCCGAAGCCGCAGTTCGACGCCGACACGCCGAAGATCCAGATGACGAAGGATGGCGCCATCTGGTTCTCGCCGCGCGGCAGCCGCGACAAGCCGGCGATCAGCGTGCTCTATCCGGACATGGACAAGATCACGACGCTGGCCGCGTACTACCAGTACGGGCCGCCCGGAAACCCGTGGCCGTCGCCGCCGGTCAGCCAGACCGCGCGCCGGTAGCGCGATGCGGTTCACACACGTCATTGCGGCGGCCCTGGTCGGGGTCGCCGCAGTCGCCTGGCACGATGCAGGGGCCGACGTTCGTGTAGGGGCCGACCTTAAGGTCGGCCCCTACACTGTGTACGCTGCGTACGCGCAGGATCCTGCACGACGATCCGTCAAGAGCGGCGTCTATACCCCCGAGCAGGCGAAGCGCGGCAGGGATCACTATCGCACGCGCTGCGTCCTCTGTCACCTCGACAACGGCCAGGGGCAGCACGCGACGCCGGCGATTCCGGGCGAGTCGCTCGAGCGCGAGGGCGACGCGGAAGCGCCGCCGGTGGCGGGCGACGAGTTCCTCAAGAAGTGGAGCGGCCAGACGGTGCGCGCGCTGTACGACAGACTGGCCGCCACGATGCCGGTGGGCGCCGCCGGCAGCATGAGCCCGCAGGAGTACGCCGACCTCCTCGCTCACCTCTTCGAGCTCAGCAAGCTCCCGGCCGGACGGCAGGAACTGCCAGCGGCACGCGATCAGTTGGACCTCATCACGATCGAACGGTGATCGAGGAGGGAAGACCGTGACACGCCGGATGGTTCCACGAGTGACCTTCGCGGCGGCCGCCGTCATCGCCGCCGCGTTGGCACCCCAGCTCGCAGGCGTGCGAGCTGGGGACCCCGCGTTTGGCGTCCTGATCGCGTCGGCGCAGACGTCATCGACCTACAGCCCGCCCCGCACCAGAGATGGACATCCCGACCTGCAGGGCATCTGGCAGGTGCTGAACACTGCCGCCTGGGACCTCGAGGATCACGGCGCCCGGCTCGGCGTCCCCGCGGGCCGCGGTGTCGTCGAGGGCGGCGCGATTCCGTACCAGCCCTGGGCGCTCGCCAGGAAGCAGGAGAACGCCCGGAACCGGGCCGCGCTCGATCCGGAGACCCGCTGCTATCTGCCCGGGGTGCCGCGCATCACGTACATGGGGTACCCGTTCAGAATCGTGCAGCAGCGCGACAAGGTCACCATCCTGTACGAGTACCTCGGCGCGATCCGCTTTCTGTACATGAACGGCAATCCGCATCCGCGGGGGCCGATCGAGTGGTTCATGGGCGATTCGCGCGCGCACTGGGAAGGGAACACGCTGGTCGTCGACGTGGTCCATTTTACCGATCGGACGTGGCTCGATCGGGCCGGCAACTTCCACAGCGAGGCGCTGCATGTGGTGGAGCGGTACACGCGGACCGGACCCGACCACATGCTGTACGAGGTGACGATCGACGACCCCAAGGTCTTCACGCGTCCCTGGAAGATGAGCATGCCGCTGTACCGCCGGCAGGAGCGCGACATCGAGCTGCTGGAGTACGAATGCATGTCGTATCTGCTGGAGGAGGCGTGGGACAGGCCCGAGGCCTTTCCGTTCAAGTGACGGCTGGAGGTTCCCGTGCGTAGATCGCTCTTCACGTGGCTGATCGCCGCCGCCCTCGGCGTGACGGTCGTGGCGCTCGGCCCCGCCTGGGGACAGGCGCGGTGGGACCCGAACACGCCGAAGCTGCCGATGGCCCGGACGTGGATGGCCTACAAGGCGGCGCTCCCGCCCTACACGCCGGTGCGAACCCCGGACGGCGTGCCCGATCTGCAGGGCACGTGGGGCGGCCCCGGCGGCGCCGGAGGCGACGACATCGAAGAGCATGAATACGTCGACGTCACGACGCCCCCGCAGGAGAGCTTCATCTCCGACCCGCCCGACGGGAAGATCCCGTACACGCCGTGGGCGCTCGCCAGGCGCAACGAGATTCGCGCGGGCCTGGCCCGCGGATGGCCTGGCGAGACCGGCGAGCGCCTGTACGCCGACCCGAATACGTACTGCGCCGTCGGGATCGGGCCGCGCGGCGGCGGTATCGGCGAGATCATTCAGCAGCCCGGCCTCGTGATCATGGTGACGGCCCGGGTGCACCGCGTGATCCCGACCGGCGGGCGCCCGCACATCACCGATCGCGCGAAGTTCTGGCGCGGCAATTCGCGCGGCCGGTGGGACGGCAACAGCCTCGTCATCGACATCCGCGGGCTGAACGGAAAGCACTGGTTCGACAGCGTGGGGAACTTCTACAGCGAGAACACCCGCATGATCGAGCGCCTGACGATGGTCGATGCCAACACCATCGACTACGAGCTGACCGTCGAGGATCCGACGATCTACACGCGCCCCTGGAAGATCAATTACCCCCTGAGGCGCGCGGGCACGGGCGGCACCGACAACCGGACCGGCAAGTACGCGTGGCGCTCGACCGTGGCGGTCGATCCGGATCCCCACGCGCGTGAAGTGTGGGAGAACGTGTGCAACGAGGGGGTCGCGAACAACGTCAGGAGCATGTATACCCTCGGCTTCAAGTGGTTCAGGGGAGTCACGCCCCCGAGATGACGCTAGTTGTCAGTTGTCAGCTCTCGGTTGCCAGTTGCAGCGTTAACGTCTGCAGCTAATCGACAAACGACAACTGACAACTGACAACTGACAACTGACAACTTCATTCCGGAGGTCAGCATGAGATTCGCAGCTGCCGCACTTGCACTGATCATGGCGCTCGCCGCCTCGGCGTCGAGCCAGGAAAACGAGCCGCTGCCGAAGGACACGTTGAGTCCGCGGCAGGCCTTCTACATGTCGGCCGCGGACCTCGCCGCGGTGGCCGCCAAGCTTCCGTCGCGTCCCAGCGCCAACACGACGATCCTCGAGCGGTACGACGCCTCGTCTATTACGGCGCTCGGGTACCGGATGGCGATCGACCGGCGCATGCAGCCGCAGAACGGGAACGTCCACAACACGGAGGCCGAGATGTGGTTCGTCCTCGAAGGCAGCGGCGCCGTGACAACCGGCGGGAAGCTGGTGCCGATCATGAAGGACGGCAAGCCCGCCGGCCGGCGCATCGAGGGAGGCACGGTGCACAAGGTGTCGAAGGGTGACGTTCTGTTCTTCCCCGAGGGCGTGCCGCACCAGGCCACCGAGGGCACGATCACCTTCCTGACGTTCGAGGTGCCGCGGCCGCGGGTGGAGCCGAGGTAATTAATCAGGAGTCAGGAGTCAGGAGTCAGGAGTCAGGAGTCAGGAGTCAGGAGTCAGGAGGAATGGAGACGCGCGGTGGGGTGGTCGCCGTGATGGCGGTGTGCGTCGCAGCGGGAGTCGCCGCCGCCGGCGGCGCCCCAGGACTGGTCGGGCAGATGTCCGGGCACCCGGCCGCGCGACTGCGACCGGCCGGGCGGGATGCCCGCCGACACCACGGGGGCGCGACTGACGATTCCCGGCAGCAACCGCTCCTTCACGGTGGCCGAGATCACGTCGCCCCACAATCCGGCCGATTGGACGGCTATACGGCTCCAAACGAGAATTTTGTACCCGCTGTGACAAGCCGTATAGCGGCCTGATGCAGAACGGGCCGGTGGCCGGGCTGCCGGTCGACTACTTCCTGCGCCAGCTCGCCGACTTCGCGAGCGGCCGACGCCGGAGCGCCGACGTCAACAAGGCGAATGCGTTCGAGATGGCGGCGATGGCGCGGAACATGACGCCCGAGGAGCAGAAGGCCGCGGCGGAATACTTCGCGTCGATGCCGTTCACGCGGTGGATCCGGGTCATCGAATCGGACACCGTGCCGACGTTCACGGCCACGGTCAACGGCCTCTTCCTGAAGAGTCACGGCAACGAGACCGAGCCCATCGGCCGGCGTCTGGTCGAAATGCCGGAGGATACGTACCAGTCGAACATGCTGCGGAACCCGCGCTCAGGCATGGTCGCGTACGCGCCGATCGGAAGCCTCGAGGCGGGCGAGACGCTCGTGAAGACAGGCGGGAACGGCCGGACGCAGGCATGCGGCGCGTGCCACGGCCCCGATCTGCGCGGCAGGGCGGTCGCGCCGCCGATTGCCGGCCGCCAGCCGGGCTATCTCGCGCGGCAGATGTACGACATGCAGCAGGGGACCCGGAACGGCGAGGCGGCGAAGATGATGCGGGCGTCGGTGGAGAAGCTGACCGAAGACGACCTGATTGCGATCACTGCCTACGTGGCGTCGCTGCAACCCTGACGACACGGGCCACCGAGACACGGAGACACAGAGATTTGTTGTTAAGCCTCTGTGCCTCTGTGTCTCGGTGGCCCGTGATCCGTAATCGTCAGTTCGACTGCGGCTTGGCCTTCGCCTTCTCCTGCTCGATGTACTTGATCGTGCCGGCCTCGGCGACGTCGAGCCAGCGGCGCCACTCCGCGTTGATGACGAACGGGTGCGGCTCACCAGGCTTGCGCTGTGCCAGCTTCTGGGCCGGCTCGAAGACCGTCCCGCCGCGCGGATCGGGATACGTCGTCAGCCAGCTGTGGACGTGGATCGGCACCTCGAGGTCGGCGAACTCCTTCTTGAGCCGCCGGATCGTGTTGAGGAACTGCGTGCCCCCCTCCACGCCGTTGCGCTGGCCCGGGCCGCCGAAGAGCAGCGCCCGGTGCGGCCGGCCGTTGTCGTAGACCGTGAACTCGTAGGACGGCGACCCCGCGGTGTGGCCGGGGTGGTGGTAGACCTTGATCTGCGTCTTGCCGAGCGTCACCGTATCGCCTTCCTTCAGCACGAGGTCGCGGGAGAACGGCACGCCCGGATCGCGGTTGCCGCGTCCCTTGTTCATGTAGAACGCCTCGATCAGCTTCCAGTCCTCCTCGAGCACGCCGACACGGGCGCCCGAGAGCGCCTTGATCTTGCCGGCGCCGCCGAAGTGATCGAGATGCCCGTGGGAGAGGAGGATGTACCGGATGTTCTTCGGATCGAATCCGACCTTCCGGATGCTGTCGACGACGTGATCGACGAGCGGCTCCTGCGCCGTGTCGAACAGGATCAGGCCGTCGGTCGTCGTCAGGAGCCATACCGACACGGAGCCGGGGCCGACGTAGTACAGGTTGTCGAACACCTTGAAGGGCGCGACCTTCTGATACTCCCAGTTGCTGCTCTGGCTGCCGCGGTAGCTCTGGCTCAGCGTCTCGCCGGGCGCCGGGCCGGCGGCCCCCTGGGTCGCCGAAGCCCGCGCTGCGAGCGAAGGCGCCTGGGCGAACGCCGCGGCGGAGGCGCCGAGCAGGATCAGTGCCGAAAGCACATGAGAACGTCTCATCATGAGTGACCTCGCGGGCCCATTTAACACCAACGAGGCGCCGTCAGGGAATCCCCGCGAAAGTTTTCGCAGCATGCGACCTGCCGTCCGGGGGTGGGACCTGGCCCTCTGGCCTGTTATAATCGCGCCCTGCTCGAATCCCCGCCTGCTTTTTCCGGAGTCACATGCAAGGGGAGCTTGGAGGATTGATGATGCGGATTTTTTGGGGTCCTGCAGCTATGCGCGGCACGCTTGCCGTGGCGATGTGCGCCCTCATCGCGGCCGCGGCGTTCTCCGTGACGGGTCAGGCGCGCCAGGCGCGGACGATCCCCGACGGCGCCTACACCGCCGAACAGGCCCAGCGGGGCCAGCAGCTGTACAAGGCGCAGTGCGTCGCCTGCCATGGCGAGAAGCTCCAGGGGGTCGTCGGCCCGATGCTCGCGGGCGAGGCGTTTCTGACGGCATGGGGCGGGCGATCGCTCGCCGAGCTCGTCGACAAGATTCAGCTCACGATGCCGCTGCAGGCGCCGAACAGCCTGACGCGCCCGCAAGCAATCGACCTCGCGGCTTACATGCTGCAGGCCACCAGCCTCCGCGCCGGCCAAGACGCGCTCAACGAGGCCGCGCTGAAGCAGGTCATGTTCCCGGCCGCCAGGCCGGCGGCCGCTGCGGCAGCCTCGTCCGGCGGCGTGTCGATGGCGCCCGCCGCAAACCTCGCGCAGTTCATGCGGGGCGTGACGTTCCCGAACGCCAACATCCTCTTCAACGTGCAGGTGAAGGATCCGGGGGCCGAAAAGCCGCGCGCGCCGGTGCCGTTCGACTACCTGCTCTGGGGGTATACGCAGTACTACGGCTGGCAGGCGGTCGATCAGGCGGCGCTGGCGCTCATCGAGACGACTCCCTTGTTCATGCTGCCGGGGCGCCGCTGCGAGAACGGACGGCCCGTGCCGGTCAACAGGGCCGACTACCAGCAGTTCGCGCAGGACCTGGTCAATCTGGCGAAGGACCTGTACCGGGCGTCGCAGGCGAGGAACCAGGAGAAGTTCGCCGCCATGGCGGAACAGCTCAACGACGCGTGCGCGAACTGCCACAAGGTGTACCGCGACGTCGGCACCGCCGAAGGCGGCGGGCTCGGCACCGACCGCTGCAGACAGTAAACGCGACTCAACCACGAAGACACGAAGGTCACGAAGGCCACGAATTTTTCTTTAATTTAATTTGAATTCGTGTTCTTCGTGATCTTCGTGATCTTCGTGGTTACTTCAGTTGTGCCGCCACCGACTTCAGCGCCTCGTGGGCGCACTTGTCGTCGGCTTCCTGCGTCGGCGCGCCGCTCAGCCCCAGTCCGCCGACGCGCTCGTTGCCGACGATGATCGGCACGCCGCCGCCGAGCGGAATGATGTCGGTCAGATCCCGCTGGCCCTCCAGGTCGGTCCCCCTGGTCCGGTTCCGGAACTCCATCGTCGTGACGCCGTAGGTCCGCGCCGTGTACGCTTTCTTGCGGGCGAGCTCCGCGTTGTGGGGGTTCGCCAGATCGCCCCTCATCAGGACCTTCAGATTGCCGGCACGGTCGACGACGGCCACCGTGACGTCGTAGCCGTCCTTCCTGGCGCACGCAATCGAGGCATCCGCCAGCGCGCGCGCCGCCTGCAGCGAGATGTTCCGTTCGGCCAGCAGCTGGGCCGAGGCGGGCGCCGCCGCGGCCGCCATGGCGGCGGCCAGTAGCACAAACCTCACTCGCACGAGTCCCTCCTCACGTTGCATTTTGCACTTTGAAGCTTGCCCGTTCCACTCTGATTGCACGCCGAACCCTACCATCAGGAAGTCGCGCGTCACAAGTAGGCCGGGAGCCGCGAGCGTCATGTTTCCGTCGCGAGCGGACCCGACGTGAAGAGCTACCGCGTCGCGGGCTCGAGGCCGCTCTTGCGGATGACCGGGTACGCGGCGGGGGAGGAGAGGAACCGGATGAGCGCGCGTGCGGCGTCGGGCGCTCTCGCGCCCGCGGCAATCCCCGCCGAGAAGATCGTGACCTGCTGCGCGCCCTCGGGCAACGGACCGACGTAGTCGGCGCCTGGCACCGGCAGCAGCTCGCTGACCTGCTGGAAGCCGATCTCCGCCTCGCCGCGCGCCACCACCGCCGCCACGCGCTCGCTCTCGATCCGCCGGCTCTTGCCGCGGATCTGGTCGGCAATCCCGAGCCGCGGAAACAGTTCCGTCGAGAGATACACGCCGCTCGCGCTGGCGGAGAAGGCGATCGAGCGCGCGTCGAGCAGCGTGCGCTTCAACGCGTCGACGGAGCTGATATCCGGCTTCGGCGCGCCGGCGCGCACGACCATCCCGATGAGCGACCGCACTAGGTCGACGGCGGTACCGGGCACGACCTTTCCCTGCGCCATCAGATCGTCGAGGGCCGGCCTCGCCAGAATCACTACGTCGGCCGGCTCGCCGCGTGCCAGGCGGCTCGGAATCGAGTCGGGGGCGCCGCCCATCGAGGCGCCGAACGCGGTCAGCACCGTATGTCTCGCCTCCCGCTCGAACTCCGGCAGGAGCTCCAGCAGCGCGGCGGTGAAACCGCCGGACGTCATCACGCGGATCTCGTCGGCGCGGGCGTGCGCCGGCACGAGCAGCCACACCGCGGCAACGAAGACGACGAGGCGACGGGTGAGGCGTGTCATCGGCTCCAGCGCTCCATCACCCAGCGCCCGCCGCGGGCGAGGGCGTCGACATAGCCGCCCATCTCGTAATGCCCGATCCCCTCGAGCGCCTCGAACCGGACCATCCGGCCCAGCTTCTCGAGCTCGCGCGCCGCACGCTCGTCCGACGCAAATGGCACCACCTGATCGTCGCGGCTATGAATGATGTACGTGGGGATCCGGCCCAGCCGATCGAGCGGCTCGTCGCCGGGAGCTCCCGCGATCGGAATTGCCGCCGTGAACAGATCCGCGTGGCGCGACGCCATGAACCAGGTGCCGCGGCCGCCCATGCTGAAGCCGGTGACCAGGATGCGCCGCCGGTCGATTGCGTACTCCTTCATCACGCCGTCGACGAGCGCCAGCACGGCGCGCTCCCCCGGAGGATCGCTCCACGAGCCTGGAGCAGGGCAGTCGGGGGCAATGATGATCGCGCCGAGATCGCGCAGGGCCGGGGACACGATGCCGCGCAGGAACGAAAAGCCGTAGTACGGCGTCCGCGGGCCGCCCGGATGGAGCGCGACCACGAGCGGCCGCGGTTCGCCCGCCTTGTAGCCGGCAGGTACCGACAGGCCGTAGAGGACTCGTCCCCCGTCGGGGACCACGAACGAGCGCTGGAGAAGCGCCGGCGCCGTTGCCTGGCCTGCGACCGCGAGGAGCACCGACGCGAGAAGAATCGACATCGTAGCTACCACCTACCAGCTACCAGCTAGCCTCACGGAGCGAGCGGCGGAAGGGTATTGACCGCGGGCGGCCGCGGCCGGGCCTGCAGCCATGCGTAGATGTCGGCCAGCTCCTGGTTCGACAGCACCTTGTCGGTATACGGCGGCATCTGGCCCGTCGGGCTCCGCACGTACTGCACGAAGCGCGCGAACGGAATCGGGTCGGGCCCGATCCGCGGCCCGTTGGCGCCGCCTTGCCCTTCGTTCACGTGACACTGGTAGCAGCCGACCTTTCTGTACAGCGTTGCTCCCGCGTCGGCACGTCCAGCGGGCGCGTTCTTGGTGGCTTCCCCCCCGGCCGCCGGGGCCGCGCGCAGGAACGCGTATATATCGGCAAGGACCTGATCGGAGACCGCCTGCGCGCTCTGCGGCGGCATGCTGCCGAGCGGCTTGCGCACGTACGCGATGAACGCAGCAAGCTCGCGACCGCTTCCGGCAATCCTCGGCGCCGCCGCCGTCTCCTGCCCGTTCGGACCGTGACACGTCTCGCAGCCAACCTTCACGTACAACGTTCGGCCCCTCGTATCATTTCCGGCCGTCTGCGCGCCCAGCTTCGTCACGTCGACACCTGCGGTGCTGGTGAGCATCGCTGCCGCAACCGCCAGAACACGTACGGTGTGGTTCACCATCGGATCCCTCATCGCACCTGCGTCACGACATCGACGAGCGCCGGCTCGCCGCGCTTGACAACGGCAATGGCGCGCCGGAGGGCAGGTGCGAGATCGTTCGGGTTGGTGATCGGCCCCTCTGCATAGACGCCCATCGATTGCGCCAGCTTCGCGTAGTCGATGTTGGGGTTGGTAATCTCGCTGCCGATCATGCCGCGATCGATGCCGCGGTTTCGCGCGTTGCACATCCGCTGCACGTGCATCACCTCCATGTGGTACGCACGGTTGTTGTGCATAACGCTGAGGAGCGGAATCTTGTGGTGCGCTGCCGTCCAGAGCACCCCGGGCACGTACATGAGATCGCCGTCGGTCTGGATCGCCACCGAGAGGCGGCCATGCTTCCGGTTGGCGAGCGCGCCGCCGACCGCCGCCGGCGCGCCATAGCCGATTCCGCCGCCGCCGCCATGACCGAGCCACTGATACGGCTTGTCGAAATTCCACAGCCGCCGGGCCCAGCCGCCCACGTCGAAGCTGTAATAGCTCGAGACGAGCGACCAGTCCTCGTTCTTAATCTGCGCCCACAGTTCCGCGCAGAGCCGCGCCACGCTGACCGGCGTCGACGTCCACGCGTAGCTGGCGGCGACACGGGTGCGCTCCGCCGCCGCGCGGCTGGCTTCCGCCAGCTTCGCGCCGCGCTCCTCGAAGACGCGCCGGCGATCGGCGGTCGTCAGGCGCTTGACGGCGTCGACGAGCGCCGGCAGCGTCGCCTCGGCGTCGGCGGCAATCGCCAGATCCACGTCCTGCAGCCGCCGGAAGTCCTGATAGTTCGCGCGAATGTACAGGTCGCCCGTCGTAATCGTGACGAGCTTCGCGTCTGGCTTGGCAAGTCGCCGCGTCGAACGATGCAACTGGTCGCGCAGCGCGTTGACCGTGCCCCAGAAGTCCGACACCTCGAGGCCGACCACGACATCAGCCTCCGCAATCACGGCGCCTTCGCGCAACGTCTGGTTGAGAGGATGGCGCGACGGGAAATTCATCCGACTGCCCTGATCGACGACCGCGGCCTGCAGCGCCTCGGCCAGCTCCACCAGCAGCTTCATCCCGTTCGGCGTCCGCGCGAGCCGGTCGGCCACCAGCACGGGGTTCTCCGCCGCCACCAGCATCCGGGCCGCCTCGGTGACGGCGGCCGAGTCGCCCTGCGGCGGAGCGGGCACCGACAGCTTGGGAATCGGCAGGTGCTGACTCTTCGGGATCGGCCCTTCCTGCAGCATCCCGTCGAGGACGAGTACGACGGGCGCCATCGGCGGCGTGACGGCAATCTGATAGGCGCGCACGGCCGATTCGGCAAAATGGGTCAGCGACCACGGCGCGTCGTCCCACTTGGTGTAGTCGCGGACCATGAGCGCGGCGTCCTGCACGCCGTGGTACCACTCGGCGCCGCGCCGAATCGCCGCGTCGTTGTAGTTGCCGAGAATCACGTACACCGGGACCTTGTCGCACCACGCGTTGTAGATCGCCATGGCCGCGTGCTGGAGGCCGACCGTGCCGTGGGAGAGCACCGCGATCGGCTTGCCTTCGGCCTTGTAGTACGCATGCGCCATCGCCACGGCCGCCTCTTCGTGCAGGCAGGTGACGAGCTCGGGATCGCGATCGCCGCCGTAGTTGATGAACGACTCGTGCAGGCCGCGGAAGCTCGAGCCCGGATTCTCACAGACGTACTCGAAGCCGAGCGACTTGAACACGTCGACCATGAAGTCCGACCCGGCGCGCTGGTTGTCGCCAAGCACCTGGGCCTCGGCCGGCGGCACGGTCTCCGCCGCCATTGTCATCGCGGGCGCGGGCGGCAACGGAGCGGGAGAGGCGGCCGGCCCCTGCGCCGCGGCCACCGAGGGCGGCGCCACGAGCGCCGCAGCGCCGGCGAGCGCGCCCTGCCGCAGGAACTGACGCCGCTCGAGCGGCTTCTTCGCACGTGTTGATTTCGCCATCACGGACTCCTCGCGAAAGGCTGTGGGCTTCAGGCTTCGGGCACCAAGGTGCCCAAAGCCCAAGGCCCAAAGCCCGAAGCCTAAAGCCTACAGCCCAGAGGGTTTAGAACGCCAGCCGGAACCCGAGCTGCAGCATCCGCGGCCGGAACGCGATGTTCGTGCTCTCCAGCGGCTGGCCGAACCGGATGCTCAGCTCGTCTCGCGTGTACTGCTCGTAGTTGAAACGGTTGAACAAGTTGAACACCTCGAACTGGCCGTCGAGGCGCATGCGCGGGCCGACCGGAATCCGCTGCTGGAACCGCAGATCGACCCGGTGGTGGTTCGGCCCGGCGAGCCCGTTGCGCGGCACGACGTCGCCGTTGGCGCGCCGCCGGTTCTCGTAATCGCCCGCGTCGCCCAGGTCGCGCGTGTCGGCGTTCCCCGTGTTCAGCTGCAGCCGCATGCCGGAGCCGTAGAAGTAGAGGCCGCTCACCTGGAAACCGCCCCAGACCTCCCAGATCCCGTTCACCGTGAAGCGGTGCCGCTGGTCGGTTTCGGCCCGTCCGTAATCCTCGCCGAGGTCTGGCGCGACGCGGAACGGCACCAGTCCCGTCAGGCCGCTGATTGGGTTGGGCAGCGAGTCCTTGATCTGCGCCAGCAGGTAGTTGCCCGACGCCTGCCACCGGTTGCTGAACCGCTTGGTGAACGCCAACTGGAGACCGCGGTAGTCCGACCAGCCGGAATGCGGGGTCATGCCGACGATCCCCCAGTCGGAGAACGGCCGCGTCGCGCGGTTGCTGTACGGCAGGTTCTCGCCGGTCGCCGGATCGAAGGCCAGATTGATGTTGCCCGTGATCGTCTTCTCGTTCCGACCGTTCGTCTGCACGTAGTCGATCTCGAACGCGAGCACGTTCGACAGCTGCCGCTGCACGCCGAACGAGGTCTGCCAGCTGTTCGGGATGCGGTCCATCCCGTAGCCCGGGTAGGGCGCCAGCTCGGAGGCCGCGCGCAGGAGGCACCCCGGCTGGTTCCCGTTCTCGGAGCAGAAGCGCCGCAGCGCCTCGTCGCGCGAGGGCTTCGGTCCGTTCCACGGGTTCCTGAGGAAATCCGCGCGGCCGTCGTTGGCGTATTCCACGAGCGCGATACTCGAGAAGGAGTAGGTGAACGACAGCATGTTGCTCTGCGTGTCGCCGTAGTACCGGCCGGCGCCGCCGCGGAGCACGGTCCGGTCGTCGACCTTGTAGGCGAAGCCGAAGCGCGGCTGGACGTTATTGGTGTCGTTCGGACGATCCTTCTCGAGGAACGGGGGCATCTCGACCTCGTTGGCAAACGCGTTGGCGATGAGGTCGTACCGCACGCCGAGGTTCAGCGTCAGCCGATCGCTCACCGTCCAGTCATCCTGCGCCCAGAAGGCGGAGATATGCCGGCTGAAGCTGAGGAGGAACGGACCGATCCCAACCTGCGTCCGGCGGACGAGCGGCGACAGCGGGTTCAGATTCCAGGTCGAGGAGTCATAGAGATCCTGGCCGGGACCGCCGCCGACGTACTGGTCGATCGGCAGCGGCAGCGTCGACAGCGGCCTCAGGTTGGCCGTGACCACCAGCGAACACCGGCGGCAGTTTCCCGAGCCCTGAATCATGTACAGGTACTCCCCGCCGGCTTTCAGCGTGTGCCGTCCGCCGAGATCGTACGAGGTGGTGAAGTCGTTGCGCAGCGTGTACTGGTTCTGGCTGGTGTTGCGCGGGCCGTTGGTGTTGCCGCCGACCGAGAACCCCTGGAACGTGATGCGCGGCGCGCCCGGCTGCCCGTTGGGCACCCGGCACGGCTGCGTCCGGGCGACGTCGAAGAAGCACTCAAAGTTCGGCGTGAAGCCGGTGTTCCAGTCGCCGTAGTGGAACGCCGCGTAGCCGACGCGCACCTCGTTCAGCGTGGTGTTGCTCAGGACGCTGGTGGCCGCCACGATGAGATCATTGGTCGTGCGGAAGTTGAACTGCGCCGCCGCCGGATGCGCGTTGCCGCCGCCGGTCAGCGTGTCGTCCTTGGAAACGGAGCCGCGGCTGAACATCCGCATCGCGGGCGACAGCTGGTAGTCGAGGCGGAGGCCGCCCATCTTGATCGTGTCGGTGTAGTCGCGGGACTCGCGATCGAAGGTGGCGTACCCGGTGGTAAAGACGAGCGACTTCGGCGTGCGGTCGAGCTCGTAGTTGCCGAAAAAGTGCAGCCGATCCTGCCGGATCGGCCCGCCGAAGGTGCCGCTCACCTGCTGGTTCTTGAACGGAATGCGCTGGCCGGTCACGAAGCTCTTGGCGTTCCACCTGTCGTCGCGGAAGGCGCCCGAGAACGTGCCGGCGTACTGGTTCGTGCCCGACTTGCTCACGGCGTTCACCTGGATGCCGCTCGACCGCCCCTGCGTCGCGTCGAAGCGGTTGGAGATGAACTGGAACTCCGCGATTGCGTCGCGGCTGTAGCGGACCTGCCCGCCGGTGCCGGTGTTGTGCGTCACCTGCTGGCCGTCCATGTTGAGCTGGAACTCGCGCACGTCGCTTCGGTCCTGCGCCGGGTTCTCACCAATCTGCGTCGTCCGGTTGCCCGGCGCGAGCAGCGCCAGCGCCGTCCACTGGCGCCCCTGCACCGGCAGCTCCTCCATCTGCCGCGGATCGATGTTGCTGCCGATCTGCGACTGCGTCGTGCTGATGAGCGGCGCCTCGCTCGTGACGGTCACGGTCTCGGAGACGCCGGCCGGCGCCATCTGGAAGTTGATCGCCAGTTCCTGCCCGACCAGCAGCGCGATGCCGCTGCGGGTCACGGTCGTGAAGCCGGACAGCTCCGCCGTCAGCTCGTATGCGCCGATGCGTGCCGGGATCCGGTAGACGCCCCGCGCGTCGGTCACGGAGAAGAACGTATTGCCGGTTGCCGTGTGTGTCGCCGTGACCGTGACGCCGGGCAATACGCCACCCGTCGTGTCGGTCACGGTCCCGATGATAGCCGCCTCTTGTGCGTATCCGGCCGCCGGCAGCGCCAGCAGCGCAGCGAAGATGAGTGCACGCGCGAACACCTGCCCCTTCATTCAACCTCCTCACATGGACCCCTGTGACAACATCCGTAGAACGTCCGAAGCGGCCAGTCTAAAGCCCGATCTCCGCACCGTCAATGCAGGAAACCCCGCGGAGGAAATTTTCCGCATCGACTCGTCGGATCGCTGCTCCGTGCCCGCTCCGTCCGCGCTTTTGCGTCATAATCGGCGCCAGGAGCGCGTTGGATGAGAGTCGTCTCTGCCCTCGCTTGCGTTGTCGTGTTCACCGCCCCTGCGCGCGTACAGGAGTCCCCGCAGGTGGCGAAGTACAAGGGCAGCGGCAGCATCAACCGCGCGGAGAGCTTCGCGTGCGCCACGCCCTGATTGTTCTCGCGATCCTCGCTGTCGGAGGTCCCGTCGCGGCCCAGCCCGCCTATGAGCATCTCCGCCTGGTCGCGCCGGCGGCGCCGGGCGGCGGCTGGGACCAGACCGCGCGCGTCATGCAGCAGGTGCTGCAGCGGGCCGGCCTCGCGCGCACGGTGTCGGTCGAGAACATTCCGGGCGCGGCCGGCCTGATCGGCCTCGCGCGCTTCATCGGCGCGGAGCACGGCATGGGCGACGCCGCCATGGTCTCCGGCCTGATCATGCTCGGGGCGATCGTGACGCAGCGCTCCCCCGTCACGCTGCGCGACGTGACGCCGGTCGCGCGGCTGACCGGCGAGTACGAGGTGCTCACGGTCCCGGTCGCTTCGCCGTTCCGCACGCTGGACGACTTCCTTCGGGCGTTCAAGGCCCGACCGGAGTCGATCTCGTGGGGCGGCGGCTCCGCCGGCGGGAGCGACCAGATTCTGGCGGGCCTCATCGCCGATGCCGTCGGCGTCGATCCGCGGCGCGTCAACTACATTGCGTTTTCGGGCGGCGGCGAGTCGCTTTCGGCGATTCTCGGCGGCCAGGTCTCGGTGGGCATCAACGGGCTTGCCGAGTTCGCCGCGCAGATCGAGGCGGGCACCGTCCGCGTGCTCGGCATTTCGAGCGCCGAGCGGCTCCCCGGCCTCGACGTCCCGACGCTGCGCGAGCAGGGCGTCGACATCGAGTTCGAGAACTGGCGCGCCGTCGTGGCGCCGCCCGGGATCACGCCGGCCGATCGGCGCCGGCTCGAGAGCGCCATCGACGCGATGGTGCGCTCGGAGCCGTGGCGGGAGGCGCTCGAGCGCTATCGCTGGATCGACCGGTATCTCGCCGGCGACGCGTTCGTGCGGTTCGTCGACGCGGAGGAGAAGCGAGTCCAGGACATCCTCACCCGGCTCGGCACGGGACAGAGCGGCGAGCGCACGCTCACGTCGTCCGGTCCGTACCCGCTGATCGTGCTCGCGGGTCTCGCGTTATCCGGCGTGGCGGTCGTCTTCGGCCGCGCCGGGCGGCTCCGGATCCCGAATCCCGGATCCCCGATCCCGGCACCCGTCGTCGCAACGCGGCCCGGCTGGCGTCCCATCGTGCTGGTGGCCATCGGGATCGTTCTCGATCTCGCGCTCGCCGAGCCCGCGGGCTTCGTCATCGCCTCGGCCGTGCTCTTCTGGTTCGCGGCGCGCGCCTTCGATCCGCGACGGCCTGTGCGCGACGCGCTGTTTGCCGTGGCCGTCTCGACCGGCGCCTATCTGCTCTTCGGCCGCGTCCTCGATCTGCCGCTGCCCGCGGGCATCCTCAGTGGGTGGCTATGATCCCGTCGTTCACGCTTCTGGCTTCTCAGTGCTCGGTTCGTGTTCGGGGTTCGGTTCTCTGTTCCGGGTTCGGGGTTTCGCGTTCGGCGTTCGCCGGTCCGCCTGAAGGCGGACACTACGTACGTGGCGTCCGGCTTCAGCCGGACCCGAACCACGAACCGAGAACCTGGAACGTGGAACCTCGGACCGAACGTGAACACGAACAAAGAAGCGAGAAGCGAGAAGCGTGAACGATGACTGAGATTCTTGGCGCGCTTGCCGCGGGGTTTGCAGGCGCGCTCTCGCTCGCGAACCTCGGCTGGGCGTTCATCGGCGTGACGCTCGGCACCGCCGTCGGCGTGCTCCCTGGCATCGGTCCCGCCCTCACGGTCGCCGTGCTGCTGCCCGTGACGTTTACGCTCGACCCGACGAGCGCCTTCATCATGTTCGGCGGCATCTACTACGGCGCGATGTACGGCGGCTCGACCACCAGCATCCTGCTCAACACGCCGGGCGAGACCGGATCGATCGCCACCGCGATCGACGGCCACATGATGGCGCGCCAGGGACGCGGCGCCGCGGCGCTGACGACGGCCGCGGTCGGCTCGTTCGTGGCGGGGACGCTGGCCACCATGGCGCTGACGTTCTTCGCGCCGCTGCTGGCGTCGGTGGCGCTCCGGTTCGGCCCGGCGGAGTACTTCGCGCTGACGATCCTGGCGTTCACCACCGTCTCCGCGCTCCTCGGGCGGTCGCTCGTGCGCGGGCTGCTCAGCCTCTTCCTCGGTCTCGCGCTGGGGCTGGTCGGCATCGATCCGCTGACGGGCGAGGCGCGCTTTGCATTCGGCATCCCGCAGCTGCTCGACGGCATCGACGTCGTCATCCTGGTGATCGGGCTGTTTGCCGTCGGCGAGACGATCTACCAGGCCTGGCAGTACGGCCGCGAGCCGGTCGAGGTCGTGCGGCTCCACGACTTCACGGGCATGAACCGTGAGGAGTGGAAGCGGTCGTGGAAGCCGTGGCTGCGCGGGACGGCTATCGGCTTCCCGCTGGGCGTGCTGCCGTGCGGCGGCACGGTCATCCCGACGTTCCTGTCGTATATGACGGAGAAGCGGCTGAGCGATGCGCCCGAGCGGTTCGGGCAGGGCGCCATCGAAGGGGTCGCCGGGCCCGAGGCCGCCAACAATGCCGCCGCGGCCGGCGTGCTCGTGCCGCTGCTGACGCTCGGGCTGCCTTCGTCCGCGACGGCGGCCATCATGCTCGCCGCGTTCCAGCAGTACGGGCTGCAGCCTGGGCCGCTTCTGTTCTCGTCGCGTCCCGATCTCGTCTGGACGCTCATCGCGAGCCTCTACATCGGCAACGTGATGCTGCTCGTGCTGAACCTGCCGCTGGCCGGCGTGTGGGCGCGCGTCATGCTGGTGCCGCGGCCGCTGTTGTTTGGCGGCATTCTGGTGCTCGCCTCGCTGGGCGCCTACACGCTGAACCGGTCGATGCTCGACCTCGCGCTGCTGTACGTCGTCGGCGCCGTCGGCTGCGCGATGCGCGTGTACGACTTTCCGCTCGTTCCGGCCGTACTCGGCCTCGTGCTCGGCCCGCTCACCGAGCAGCACTTCCGCCGCGCGGTTGCGATCAGTGAGGGCGATCTCTCGATCTTCCTCACGCGTCCGGTCTCCGCCGTGCTGCTCGCCGCGGCGGTGCTCGTGCTCCTTGGCCCCCGCGTGATGCGACGATGGTCGGCGGCCGAGGGCGCGCCTGCGGTTGGGTAGTGAAGGTCAAGAATGTCGCTCGCCACGAAACACCGAGGCACCGAGCCACCGAGGTCTATTCCCAAAATACTCTCGGTGTCTCAGTGTCTCGGTGTTCCGTAAGAGCGAGACTCACAAATCACAAATCACAAATCACAAATGCCTCTATATGACGTCGCGGTGATCGGCGGCGGCAACGCCGGCCTCTGCGCGGCGCTCACGGCGCGGCAGGCCGGCGCGCGCGTCATCGTGCTCGAGGGCGCGCCGCGCGGCTTCCGCGGCGGCAACAGCCGCCATACGCGCAACCTCCGCTGCGCGCACGCTGCGCCGACCGCCGTGCTGACCGAGGCGTACTCGGAAGAGGAGTTCCTCGAGGATCTCCTGCGCGTGACGCACAACGAAACCGACGGCCCGCTGGCGCGGCTGCTCGTCGAGCGCTCCGCCGGGTGCCCGGAGTGGATGGGGCGGTTCGGCGTGCGGTTCCAGCCGTCGCTGAGCGGTACGCTCCACCTCTCGCGCACGAACGCGTTCTTCCTCGGCGGCGGCAAGGCGCTCATGAACAGCTTCTACGCGTCGGCCGAACGGATGGGCATCGACGTCGCGTATGACGCCGAGGTGGTGGCGCTCGATATTCGAGAGGGCGCGTGCCGGGGCGTATCCGTGAAGGCCGGCGACCGCGTCGACGAGGTGCAGGCCCGCGCGGTGGTCGCCGCGGCCGGGGGCTTCGAAGCCAATCTCGACTGGCTGAAGGAAATCTGGGGCGAGGCGGCGGCGAACTTCGTCGTGCGCGGCACGCCGTACAACCGCGGGACGCTGCTCCGGATGCTCCTGGACGCGGGCGCGCAGCCGGTCGGCGATCCGGCGGAGTGCCACGCGATTGCCGTCGACGCGCGCGCGCCGCGGTTCGACGGCGGCATCGTCACGCGCCTCGACTCGCTTCCCTTCGGGATTGTCGTCAACAAGCATGCCGAACGCTTCTATGACGAAGGCGAGGACGCGTGGCCGAAGCGGTACGCCATCTGGGGACGCCTCATTGCCGGGCAGCCCGACCAGATCGCGTTTTCAATCATCGACGCCAAGGCGGTCGGCACGTTCATGCCGTCGGTCTTCCCGCCGATCGTCGCCTCTTCGATCCGCGAGCTGGCGGCAGGGCTGGGGCTGCCGCCGGAAAAGCTCGAGGCGACGGTGGAGACCTTCAATCGCGCGGTGCGGCCCGGCACGTTCAACCACACCGGCCTCGACGATTGCCGCACGGAAGGGCTGGCGCCTCCCAAGTCGCACTGGGCGCAGCGGATCGACACGCCGCCGTTCTGGGGCTATCCGCTGCGTCCCGGGATCACGTTCACCTATCTCGGGGTGAAGGTGGACGACCGCGCGCGCGTGCTGCTGGAGGGCGGCGAGCCGACGCGCAATCTCTACGCGGCGGGCGAGATCATGGCCGGCAACATCCTGCGGCGCGGCTACATCGCCGGCATCGGGATGACGATCGGAACGGTCTTCGGCCGGATTGCCGGGGAAACAGCGGCGACCGGTGTTGTAGCGCGGGGGCTTTAGCCCCCGCGTTTGACCTGTTATTGGCCCCCCGGGTTGCCGGAGAAGAGCTGCTGGCCCGTGCTGGTCAGCACGACCTTGTGGGCGTTGGCGACGTTGCTGCCGTCGCGCGCGCGGCTTGCTTCGACCGCCACCACATCACCCGGCTTCATCGAATCGCGTTTCCAGCCGGCCCGCAGCAGTTGATTCGGGCTCCCCATTTCGAATCCCCAGTTGGTGACCGTGCCGTCCTCGCCCTTGACGTCGAGGAAGAACCAGATGTGGGGATTCGCCCACTCGATCTTGGTCACCGCCCCCGTCACTTTGACCGGCTTGCTCGCGTCGAATTCCGCCGCGAACGAATGGTGCGCCAGCGCCCGTCCGGACGCGGCGATCGAGGCCACGCACATGACAATTGCGAGTCGTGTTCTCATCACTGTCTCCCGGTAATTGGTGAACCGCCCGGCTCCCGCCCCTCCCAGATCTTCTGCAGACGCTCGAGGTCCCGGTTGTTCTCACAAAGATGCTCGAGCAGCTCCGTGTCCGGCTGCAGGTCGAAGCGCATCGTCCCTGACGTCCAGGGCCGTGAGTACGCCTTCGGGTCGTCTATCGTGACCTCGAGCTCCATGCGGCCGAAGTTGATCCGGCGGAAGCGCTCGGTCGTGCGCAGCACGTCGGTATGCGGGTGGCCGTTGTTGTCGAGCCAGCTGCCTTCCTTGAAGCCGGCGGTGTCGACGACCAACGTCTCGCCCTCCCACCGGCCGACCGAGTACCCGTACCACGCCGGGTCCGGATCGACCGGCAGCCGCCGTCCGTCGGTGTGAATCTGGCGGTACTTGTGGAATTCCTCGTAGAGGACGACGGTCGCGCCGGGCGTCTGGATGATCTTGAAAGGGTACGGCGCCGTCACGGCATCGGGCACGCCGTGCGGCATACACCGTGTCATCGGCCGGTCGTAGCCGTGCGTGTCCACGCGCCGCGTGTAGAGCTCGGCCGCCCACGGCAGCATCGGCGCCTCGACACCATCGGGCAGCAGGTTCCCGTTGTAGCGCTGGCTCTCGGCGCGCCAGATGCCGGACAGATCGGGCTTGCCGTCCGCCGTGCGCGGCGCCGGCGCGTTCAGGTTCGGCTTTCCGTCGGCCGTGCGCGGGGTGCCGGGAAGCGGCAGCGACAGCCATTGCGCAACGGCCGTACCAGTCGTGCAGAAGAGCGCCAGCGCCAACACCCCACCGTGCCACGCGGTGACTCGGGCAATACGCATCGGACGACCTCCAGGCGAATGCTACACGATGCGATAGATCGCAGGGAGTGAAAAAACCTGAAAAATTCCTGAAACGTTGCGCGCTGGTGGTCGCCTATTGCCCCCCTGGCTGGCCAGTGAACAGCCGCTGCCCCGTGCTGGTCAGCACGACTGTCTGGGCGTTGGCGAGGTTGGCGCCGTTGCGCGCGCGGCTCCCTTCGACCGCCACCACGTCACCAGGCTTCATCGAATCGCGCTTCCAGCCCGCCCGCATCAGCGAATTGGGGCTCCCCATTTCGAATCCCCAGTTGGTGACCGTGCCGTCATCTTGCTTGACGTCGATGTAGAACCAAGCGTGGGGATTGGTCCACTCGACCTTGGTCACCACGCCGGTCAGCTTGACCGGCTTGTTCGCGTCGAATTCCGCCGCGAAGGAGTGGTGAGCCAGCGCCGGTCCGGACACTGCGAACGAGGCTACACCAATGATGATAGCCAGTATTGTTCTCATCACCGCCCTCCAGTGAGTGGATCAATTAGATGTGGTGCGTCTTCGGTGCCCTCGGGGAGGAGGTCGGCCAGGTAGCGGCCGCTGTCGGCGCGCCAGATGCCGGACAGATCGGGCCGGCCGTCTGCCGCCCGCGGCGTCGGCGCGTTCAGATTGGGTTTTCCGTCAGCAGTACGCGGGGTTCCGGGAAGCGGCAGCGACAGCCACTGTGCGACGGCTGTGCCACCGGTGGTGCAGACCAACGCCAACGCCAGCATCCCACCGCGCCAGGCGGTGACTCGGACGACACGCATCGGACGACCCTCCACGAGCTCGGTCGACCGGCTGCCCGCAAACGGCTCAGATCCGCGGGGGGACGAGGCAGCCGAATGGTAACACGGCCGGAAGTGCAAAGTTCAAAGTGCAAAGTGCAAAGTAAGTCGAACGTAGCGCTCAGCCACTCCCACACTTACTTTGCACTTTCAACTTTGCACTTTGAATTTTCGTCTATTTCGCCAGTGGGTCAGGACGGACCTGGAACTTCACCAGCTTTGGCTTCGTCCCCTTGCCGCTCTCCATATGGAAGGGTGCACGCGTGCCGGACGAAGCATACAGGCCTCGCCCTTTCCAGCCGGCCTTGGGATCGTCGACGCGGCCGTCCATGCCCTTGGCGTAGAACCCCAGGGGATACGGCACGCGCAGCGTGACGAACTTGCCGTTGACCAGGCCATGGATCGAATCGGACCCGTTGCCGATGGCGAATGGTGTATTCCTGCCCAGGCCGGAGGCGTCGAACTGATCCACCCACATGAGATAGGTGCCCTCGGCGACGCCCCCTTCATCGGTCACGCCCTTGAACTTCGGCCCCGGCAGCGAATAGAACGCCCATCCCTCGGGACAGTGCTGCCCGGTGGCGGTCGGGCCGTTGAGCGGCCCCTTGCATTTGCGCCGATCGAAGCTGGCCAGATGACTGCTGCCCGCCAGGTTCGTCCAGATGACGCCGTTCCGATCGACGTCGAGGCCTCGCGGGGTGTATCCGCGCACGGGGACCTTCGCGGCATCGAGCGGCACCTCGAAGATCTCCGTCACGGCCGTCGTCGTCGGGTTCGACCCCAGGGGCACTCGCACAATCGCACCGGGATACGCGGCGACCGATCCCCAGATCGCGCCGTCGACCGGGTTGTGAATCACGCTGTAAACGCCAACGTCCAGACGCGTGTCCTTTGCGCGGTCGAGCGGCTGGTCGGGCTCCACCCACGCGTCCTGCTTGCCGTTGCCGTTGGTGTCCAGGATGAGCGGCGTCCAGCCCTGCGATTTCTGCTCATCCTTGGTCTGATCGAACATCTTCGTGTTGAACCAGGCCAGCACGTTGCCGCCGCCCGTTCCGGCGTTCGTGAACCAGAGCGTGTCGTTCGCGTCTTCCGAGAACAGCAGATGATGCGTGCCAAAGCACGTGTCGATAAGCGTCCACTCCCTGGTCTTCGGGTCGTACACACCCAGGTGTCTGTTCGTGGACTTGAGCGGAAAATGCCTGGCTGAGGGATGGCTCGATCCCTCCCGGCACCATGCCGGGTTCTCTGCGGGACGGATGGCCGATGCGGTCCAGACGCGCCCCTGTGCATCGATCATGGAGCTATGTGGACTCGTTCGACTGGTCCAGAGCACCTCTTCTCCCCAGTACGGCGACGGTGTGAACTTCTGCGGGGCTCTGACAGGCGTCTGCGGATCGCGGACGGGCACCGGCAAGGCCGTCGCCGTGTGGCGCACCGGATCGACCACATACAGGTCATCCGAGCTCTCCTCCGGCGCGATATAGATCGGCCCGTTGGCGTTGACGGTGGGCTTGCGTTTGTCGGTCGAAATGCCATCATGGGTGTACTTCATCGGGTCGCCGTAATCCCACTGCGTCACCACGACGTTGCGCTCGACGCCCTGCGGCCGCGGCGGGATCGGAGGGAGCTCGCCGGCGGCGATCCGATCCGACCAGTCGGCAAAGATCGCCAGCGCCCGCTGCCGACCGATGATGTTGAAGCCGTTGCTCATCCCGCCGCCCGCCTGTCCAACCTGCACGCGACGATCCCAGGCGGCCATCGAGGAGTCGAAGACGCCCAAGCTCTTGGGAATCTCACGCGTGGCCTTATTGCCCATCTGGTGACAGACCTCGCAGCCGGCCGCCTTGAGCCGCGTGATGAACGCCGCCTGGCTCGTCATGGCTTCCGCGAGACCGTTGCCCTTGGGGCCGGTGCCGGGGAACTCGCTCTTGGGGGGTACCTGGAGCAGGGAGTACCAGTAGTTGGCCGGATAGTACTCGGCCGCGGCGCGCGCGTCCGGCGCCACGACCGCCGTGAGGTTCAGCAGTCTGCCGGGCGCCGTCCGGACCTTCGGTGAATCGCTCAACCCGTACCCGCGCACCCACACGTCATAGTTCGCCTTCGGCAGGTCGGGCACGACGTACCGGCCGCGATCGTCGGTCACCACGCTGCGAATGAATCTGGTCGGCAGATCCGTCGTTTCCGCGATCACCCACACCCCCGCTTCCGGCCCTTTCGCGCTGGTGACCACGCCACCGAGGTCATCGTTGTCGATGCGGACGGCTCCGCCATTCTGCTGGCGGGCACTGATGTCGACCACCGAGGCAACGGCCAGGACGGTGGCGACCCCTATCAGGCCCACGGACCAAAATCGTTTCGTCATAGTGTCTTTCCTCTCGGGCGGCCGGTTGTGACCGCACAGGGGTCCCCGCCGCGCGTTGTTTGCGCGGTGGGTGCGAGCGACGTGGTGAGTGAACCTTGGCCTGTGAACGGACGGCCGAAGTGTAAACCTCAGCCCTCGCAAGTGCAAAGTTCAAAGTGCAAAGTGCAAAGTAAGTTGGAAGCACTTTTCACTTTAGACTTGCGCGATTCGGTGTTACCGGCTGCTTCGCAGATCGTGTGCAGAGAGGAACTTCGCCAGTTCGCGGTTGGCGGGGAAGTCGCGCGCCAGCGTGCGGGCGGTGACGACCGCGTCGGCGAGGTGGCGTTCGCGCACCTGCAGGTCCCAGAGCGCGAACATCGCCTCCGCCTGCACGTACGGCGGCGCCTCCGCCAGCGTGGCGTCGCGCACCACCTGCAGGCCGCGCTTCCTGTTGCCGCCGCCGAGCAGCCAGCGCACGCCGCGGGGCACGCGGGTGTCGACGATGTAGTCGATGAGACCGCGCGCGACGCGGGCGCGCACGTGGCGGGGCTCGAGCGCCAGCGCCGCGTCGAGGGACTTCCGGGCCTCCCAGTACTCGCTCCAGCCCGTCCTACGCCCGAGCGTCCCGGCGTGCAGCCAGATGTAGTTGAGGTCGAGCCTTACTGCACGCTCACGACGGTGATGACCGGCGTCATCATGAACCGGCCGTTCCCCGTTTCACGGACCGAGCGCTCGCCGTCGAAATCGAGGAGCATCGTGGTGCCGCCGCCCTCTGCCACCTCGAACGGCCGATTGAGACGCACCTCGCCCGACGGAATCTCGAGCTGGGCGCTGCGGCCCGTGGCCGTGAGTGTCGGCGCACACGCCGCGCCCTCGGCAGCGTTCTCGAAGTAGAGCGCCGCGCTTGTGACGACGAGTCGCACCATCGTGTAGCGGCCGGGCGTGAGCGCGCCGGTGCCGAGTACGTCCTGGGCGCTCGTCAGCTTTTTCAGGTCGCACGTTCGACTCGAGACGCCACCCGAGAACGGCACGGTGACCCATTCCCCTTCCGCTTTGTGTACGCTCACCTCCGAAAAGGTCACGATCAGCGATTTGGCATCGGCGAACGGGCTGTCCTTGAGGAGCACGGTGAGGCGCGACGTACCGGTCGGTCCGGTTGCCGAATCGCCGCACGCCACCATCGTCGTGATGAGCGCCACGGCCAGCGCGAGTCGGAAACGCATATCTCCTCCTGCTTCGGCTCTCTGTCACAAATCGTGCCAGCCCGAGCGGGTAAAGCAAGTGGCGCAGTAGGAAACAGTTACGAAGGCGATGCCCTGACGAGGCCGTCCGGTGTCACAACACTTCGCGTCGGCGTCGTGCAATTCTGGGCGGCGGCCGCAGGGTGAAAATTCTTCCGGCCGCGCACGGTTCCGCAACACAGAGACACCACGTCCGCGAAACAGTCCGGCATGCGCACCGGAACGGCTTTTCGAGCCAGCCGTCGGCCCGTAGCGCCGCGCGCTCCTGCGGATCGACATCGACGTGGTAACCACGATCGTGGGAATGGCCGCGAGCGCGGGATCGGCGAGCTGCCGCATCCGGAAGTCCCGCCCGCTGACGCGCCCCGGCAGCAGCAGATCGAGCGGGATCAACGCGAAGCCGTGCGGCTCGACCGTGAGCTGCTCGATCGCCTCCTCGCCGTCGCGCGCGGGGGCGCCGAGAAAGCCGTGCAGCTCGAGCAGCTGCGCCATCCCGTGCCGCACGTCGTCGCGATCCTCGACCACGAGCACCGCGCCGCGCCGGGGCGCCACCTCCGGCGGTCGAGTTGGCGTGGACAGCTGTGCCATGCAGCGTGCCTCGGAGTTGAACCAGCCAAGGGCTTCGCCCTTGATATCCCGTACTC
>JACPTI010000100.1 GCA_016192845.1 Acidobacteriota bacterium | reverse complement strand
TGAGCCTGCCCCGGTTTCGTGGAGAGGTGAGCGCTTTCGGTCTTCTCCTCCAGGCATGACGAGGATGAGGCCCTGTGGAAGCTTGTGGAAACCGTTTTGTGGTTTCCGAGGAGCTGTGGGCGCGTTCTGTGCGTCCACAGCTCCGGCAGCTTCCCCAGGGCGCCGTCGTCGCGATGTTCGTCGGCGGCGCGGCGTGTTGTCACGGCGACCTCGCCAGCTCGACCGGGCAGGCGGCGCCAGCCACGACGATCACGACACACCGACGGGTGTACTATCCCCCCGCTCATCGCCCTTCCGCCTCTCCGGTCGCGTCGATGTCCCGCGCAGACCGCTGGTCGAACACGAGCGGCGACTCGTCCGCGAGCGCCGAGTGACGCCGTGGCGTGTTGTCCCCCCCTCGATGAACTCGAAGACCGCCGCCCGGGCCGCCGCGGGCGTGCGGAACGAGGACCGATCGAGGAGCTCGCATTCGAGCGTCGCGAAGACACTCTCGCACAGCGCGGTGTCAGAGCCGTCGCCGACCGATCCCCTCGACGGCCGCCCGCCCGCCGCGCGACACCGCTGCCCGCCTGCCAGCGCCGTGTCCTGCGTGCCCTGGTCCGAGTGATGGATCCCCGTGCGCGGCGGCCGCTGGCGCACGGCCATCTCGAGCGCCGCGCGCACGAGCGCCGGGCGCAGAGGGGTCTCCAGCGCCCAGCCGACGACGCGCCGACTCCAGGCGTCGAGCACCACGGCCCGATAGCGAAACCCGCTCCAGGTCCGGATGGAGGTGATATCCGCGACCCAGCGCTGATCGGGGCCTGGGGCGGTGAACTGCCGCTGCACCAGATCGGGCGCGGGGCGCGCCCCCGGCTCGCGGCCGGTGGGCACGATCCGCTGGCGCCGACTCACGCCCCGCACCCCCGCCGCGCGCAGCAGCCGCGCGACCCGCTTGCGACTGAGGCGCGTGCCCGTCGCGACCAACTCGGCGTGGATCCGCGGGCCGCCATACGTCCCGCGCGACTGCGCGTGGATCCGATGCATCTCGGTCGGCAGGCGGGCCTCCTCCTGCGCGCGCGCACTCCGCGCGCGGGTGAGCCACGCATCGGACCCGCTGGCGGAGACGGCCAGCATGCGGCACCGGGTGGCGAGGGCATGGGCGGCCCGGTGCGCCTTCATGCATTCGAAGACCCGGCCGGGATCGAACCGGTCTCCCGTGCGACCCAGGCCGCGGCTTTTTTCAGGATCTCCCGCTCTTCACGGAGTGTGCGATTCTCGCGCCGCAGGCGCTGCCGCTCGGTTCGTTCCGCGGTGGTCACGCCATCGGTGCGACGGCCCTCATCGCGATCGGCCTTGCCGGACCCAGTTGCGAATGGCCTGCGCCGTCGGCTCACACTGCTGCGCGAGCGACTCCGGCGACCGCCCGCTCCGTACGAGCTCGACCATACGGCGTCGGAATTCCGCTGGATACGGACAATGGGATTTCGGCATCGTGAACTCCTTTATCCCACATTTGGGATCGGTGTCCACGAAACCGGGTCAACTCCAAGTCACAAGTCACAAGTCACAAGTCAGAAATCGTTGTGACTTGGGCTTTATTGTGACTTGTGACTTGTGACTTGTGACTTGTATGATCGGTCGGTGGCCGATTCAGCAGCTCGTCAGTCACGCGCCGGCCGCTCGGAACCAAGGGAGCACGTCGAGCTGCGCGCACTCAAGGAACGGCAGCCCGAGCTCGCGGACGCCGTCGACATGCACCTCGAATTGCTCGAGATCCAGCGGCGCGTCCAGGCGCGGATTCCTTTCCCCTCTTTCGACTTCAACGCCCGCGTCCTCACCTATCACCAGGCAGCGGCGCGCCCGCTGCTTCGCTTCGAGGACATTCCGATCGAGCTGACGGATCTGCGCCTCGTGGTCCGGCAGACGGCGGAGGTCCTGCGCCGGTTCGACGCGCTGGACGAGGCGGAGTTTCAGAAGGTGCAGGCGCTCGGGCGCGACGCGGCGCTCCCCTCGGTCATCGGTGATTGGTACAGGGCGAGCGCCGAGAAGCCGCTGACCGCTTCGGTGGCGGCCGCGCCCGGCACCGTGCGACGGCCGGGCGCGACCACCGTGGCTCTCGGCGACGCGGGGACGCTCGACCAGGTATTCACGCTGGCGCTGCGGCCGTTCCTCTCACGCTGCGCCGACGCCGTCCAGCAGCGTCCGGAACTGACCATCTGGCAGCACCCGTACTGCCTGCTGTGCGGCGGCGAGCCCGACCTCGCCGTCATCACGCCCGCGGCCGAGCGCCACCTGATTTGCAGCCGGTGCGGGCTCCAGTGGAAATTCGAGCCGCTCACCTGCCCCTTCTGCCGCAACGGGGACCGCTCCCGCATCACGTCGTTCGCGACGCCGGACGGCCAGTATCGCGTGTACGCGTGCGACGTGTGTACGCGATATCTGAAGGCGTACGACGGGCGCCGCGCGATCCGCCCTGTAATGCCGGTGGTGGATGCCGTCGCAACGTTGCCGCTCGACGCGGCGGCGATGCAACGAGGTTACACGTAACTCACACCGCAACACGCAAAACTCAAAAAGGCGTGGGGTCGGCGTTTCGGCTTTTTGAGTTGTGAGTTGTTGTGAGTCTTGAGTTTTGAGTTAGTTACCTGCAGCTTCCAGCGGGGCGCCGAACAGATCGTTCGCCCGGCTCGCCAGCCAGTTGAACAGATGGCGCGTCTCCCAGAACCGCCCCGCGTTCGACTTGGCGCCGAGCACGACCACGGCAATCTGCGGGCCGCCCTGCGGGAGCCGCAGCAGCGTGGCCAGACAGTACCCTGCCTTGCGGATGAATCCGGTCTTCCCGCCGAGCACGTCGACGTCGCCCTTCATCACGAGCTGATTCGTGCTGTGCACCGTGATGCGGCGGCGTCCCACCGTGACGATGTGCTCCGGCTTCTGCATGATGGCGGCAAGGCGATGATCGCTCGCGACGTAGGCAATCAGGCGCGCCATTTCGTACGCGGTCGAGACGTTGGCCGACAGGAGCCCTGACGGGTCAGCGTAGTACGTGTTGGTCAGTCCGAGCTCCGCGGCCTTTTCGTTCATCCGGCCGACGAACCCCGCCGAGCCGTGCGGCGATATGCGCGCCAGCGCCCGCGCAGCGGCGTTGTCGGACGCAATAAGCAGCAGGTGCAGCAGATCCTCGACGATGACCTTGTAGCCCGCGCGGAGGTGCGTCGTCGACGCGCGGTAGACGTCGGCGCGCTGGATGACCACTTCGCGTAAGAGATCTGGATTGTCTTCGAGAAAGACGGCGGCGGTCATCACTTTCGTGATGCTGGCGATCGACCGCTGGTCCTGCGCGTTCTCCTCCCACAGCACCTGCCCCGTTTCCGGGTTGTAGATGATCGCGGCCTCGGCGCGCAGGTCGGGCACGACGGCGCCCGTCTCGTCGAGCTTGTACCTCGGCTCCTGCGCCTCGCGCAGCGCGCGCGCCTGGGCGGCCGCCCTCGCGGCCCGCCGCGACGCCGTGCGCGTCGGCCTGGCGCCGCCGCGGGCGTACACGGTCAGCCGCTGGCCCGCACGGATACCATTTCCCTGAAGCCCGTTCCACTCTCTTACCGATGCGACGGCGACGCCGTACCGCCGGGCAATGGCGGACAGCGTTTCTCCAGAGCGGACAACGTGGGTAAGGCGCGACGTGCGGTCAGCGGGCGATGAGGACGGCGCGGCCGGGTCGGGCAGCGTCAGCGCCGGCTGCCGCTCGCTGGGCCCCCGCGGCGGCGTAGTCTGCCCCCTCGTGACACCCGGCAGCACAACCGTCAGGAGCGCGCCAAGCGCACAGATGAGGCGGACGTTGCGGCGCAGCCGAGCTCTGGTCACGAGGCAAACCTATGTGCAATAAGTTGTTACGGAATGTGTCGGCATTGTAACAGAGAATCTGTAGCCTTCAAGGGGTTTTGACAGAACAGGGGGGGCGCCGGTTACCCTCTCTGCGCATACATTTGCGTCACCTCATCCGGCTCGCGCTGCCCGGCAGGACCAAAAAGAGTGCCAGCAGAGGTGTCTGAAACGGCTCAGGCGGAGGTCACGCAGCTGCGCGTCGCCGAGTACGCGGCGCTGCGGCGTACCATCGCGGCACGCGGCACCGCGAGAATCGTGATCGCGCCCGTCACGTGCGCCCTCTGGGCCAGCCTCACCGTGATCCTGGTGCTCTTCGGTGACGTGCCGCTCGCCCTGCTGCTCCCGCTGGCGATGCTGGTGGGCGGATTCGAGGCGATTCACGCCCTGCACGTGGGCGCGGAGCGGATCGGGCGCTATCTCCAGGTGCAGTACGAGGAGCGCCAGGACGGCCCGCGGTGGGAAACCACGTCGATGGCGGTCGGCCCGGCACTGCCGGGCGGCGGCGTCGATCCGCTCTTCTCGGCGGTGTTTGCAGGCGCCGCCGTGACCAATCTGCTGGCCGCGCTGCTGGTCCTCGCCGAGCCGACGCTCCAGGAGTTTGCCATCCTCGGCGTCCTTCATGCCGCGTTCGTCTTCCGCGTGGTGCGGGCGCGGGTGGCCGCGGCGCGCCAGCGCGCCGTGGAGCTCGAAAGCTTCAAGGCGTTGCTGAAACGCGCGAACTGAGGCAGGTGCGGGCTCCAACAGCCCTCTCGCGAGGGGGAGTTCGTGCGTCGAACGGCGGCACCCTATTGCGCCAGCGCGATCGCGGTCAAGAGCGCGCGCTGCGTTCCCTGCCACGAACTGGTGGCGTCGAACGTCTCTTCGAGCGAGTGCGCCGCGGTCCCCCGTCCGCCCGCGTCGATCGTGATCGCCGGAATGTTGAGGCTCATGGGGAGGTTCGCATCCGTGGAGCCCTCCGTCAACTCGGGCGTGAGTCCAAGCGCCCGCGTCACCGATACCGCGGCGGCCACGATTGGCGCGTCCGCCGGTAGACGGCCGGCGGGCCGCTCGCCGACGAGCATCCTGGCGACCGACAGCTGCCCTCTGTTCGCCCAGCGGGCGTTCTCCGCCGCGAGCGCGGCCTCGACCGTCTCATGAAAACGCGCCTCGAGCGCGCGGAGCGCCGCCGGATCCACCGAGCGCATGTCGACTTCCATCCACGCCTCGGCCGAAATCGCGTTCACCGAAGTGCCGCCGCCGACGCGTCCGACGTTGAACGTCGTTTTCGGGTCAGCCGGCGGCCGGACGTTCGCCAAGACGGCAATCGCGCGGCCGAGCGCGTGGATCGGGTTGGCGATTCCGAACGCGCCGTAGCCGTATAGCGGTCCTAGGCGCGCATCAGCCGGGCGCCGACGTCCGCGTCCACTTGCGCAGCGACGGCCGCGCCGAGCCACAGAACCCCCGCAATCGCCGGGAAGGAGCCTCGCATACCGCGAGACTACTCCAATCCCTTGAAAGCCGATCCATCGTGTCGGTCCGGCGCCACACCGCCGGTGCGCATCAACCACACTGACGTGGCTGTCCGCTGTGGGTCAGGTTCCGTCTTCGCGGTGATTTCGGCGGAATTTCGCGCGAGACCGCGCCCGCCAGTTGGCCCCGGCAGCGATGAGGCTCAACGGTACAGAACTTGCTCAGCTCGCTGTGAGAGGGGACTGAATGAGTTTGGTGCGGCTCCTGGGATTTCGGACCCTGACATGCGGCTGCGTGATCGGCCGCTACCGTGAGGTCGCGACGAGCCGCGAGCTTACGTACGTCGAAGAGAAGGGGGCTGACTGCGATCTGCACAGCCACCGGCGCAATCACACCATCCCGGCCGACCGCGCGACGGGACCCGGCGTTCCGCTCAGCGCCAAGGCCTCCTGAAGGCACCCCAACGCGCAAAGTCCGCGCGACGGCACCCCAGCGCGCAAAAGCCGCGCGCTGGGGACCCCGCGTTGGGGACCCCGCCGGCAAGCAAGGCGGTTGTATCTCCGCGGTACAATCGCCCTGGTGTCCCGCTTACCCCAGCCAGAGATCTCCATCAGGGCGCACGGCGCGACGTATCGCTTTTACCTCGGCGACTGCCTTGAGATTTTCGATCGGCTGACGCCAACCTCGATTGACGTCATTGTCACGTCTCCCCCGTACAACCTTAGCATCCAGTACCGCACCTACGACGACTCGATTCCGCGGGGGGAGTACTTGCGCTGGACCGGTGAGTGGGTGCGGCGGGCGGCGGCGGCGCTGGCGCCGGACGGCTCGCTCTTCCTCAACGTCGGCGCCAAGCCGACCGATCCGTGGACGGCACTCGACGTCGCGCAGGCCGCGCGCCAGCACCTGCGGCTGCAGAACACGATTCACTGGATCAAGTCGATCGCGATCGAGCGGGCGCTCGCAGGCAGCCGCGCGCGCCTCGACGAAGACCTGGCCGTCGGCCACTACAAGCCGATCAACAGCCGCCGCTTCCTCCACGACTGCCACGAGTTCGTGTTCCACTTCACGCCGCGCGGCGCCACGCCGATCGACCGGCGCGCCATCGGCGTGCGCTACCAGGATCCGTCGAACGTCGGCCGCTGGCGTGCCGCGGCTTCCGGCGTGCGTTGCCGCGGCAACACGTGGTTCATTCCATACGAGACGATCCAGAACCGCGAAAAGGACCGTCCCCATCCGGCCACGTTTCCGCCGCGGCTCCCGGAGATGTGCCTTCGGCTGCACGGGCTCGACCGCATCCGCCTCGTGGCCGATCCGTTCCTCGGGCTGGGCTCGACAGCCGTGGCGTGCGCGCAGCTCGGCGTGAGCTTCGTCGGGATCGAGATGGATAAGCGGTATCTGAACGAGGCGGTCGGGCGGACGCGGAAGGTACTCAACGGACACCCGTAACGCCTCACGCTCCTCACGGAACACCGAGGCACCGAGACACCGAGGGCTACTAATCAGGGCTGCGCGGCCGCGGCCTTCACCTTTTCCAGCAGCCCATCCAGCTCCGCTCGATCCAGGAAACGCCCGGCGGCGACGACCGCGCGAATCCGCCGGACGTTCGTGATGTCGGTCAAGGGGTTCGCGTCAAGCAGCACGAGGTCCGCGCGCCTCCCCGGCGCCATCGTGCCGGCTGTCTGCTCCAGACCGAGATACCGCGCTGGGTTGAGCGTGGCCGTCTGCAGCGCCGCCAGCGGCGTCATGCCGCCACGCACCATCGTGGCGAGCTCATCGTGCACGCAGAATCCGGCGATCATGCCGTCGCAACCCGCCAGGATCGGAACGCCGGCGCGGGCCATGTCGCGTACGACGATCGCGCCCACCACAGCCCGTTCCTTGAGGATCCTGGTCAGTTCGGGCGTCACGAACGCGCGTTGATTCGCTGCCCACCCGTCTCTGATGGACCTGGTCGCGTAGGCCATTTGGTCCGGCCTCACCGTCGACGCGGGCGTGCCAATGACCGCTACTTCGGACCAGAAGGCGAGCGTTGGCGTCTGCCAGATGCGTCGCTGCGCGAGCATCTCAAAGAACGGCCGGCACCGCTCCGGCCGGTAGTCGTCACCGCCCGAACACGGTTCCCAAATTTCGGTGTTCGACAGATGTTCGATATTTGTTTGGCCTGCGTCGATCGCCTCCTCCACGGTCACCTTCAACGGGACATGTCCCGCTACGGGGAGGTTCTGGCGACGCGCTTCATCGACGATGGCAAAGAACACGTCTCGGGGCGTGTGATCGTGGACCTTGACGAGATCCGCGCCGCCGCGCTTGAGGAGTTGGACCGCCGCCCTGCCGTCCGCGGCTGTCCGCACTCGCATTCTGAACGGCCACTCGCCCGGCGCGTCATCGAGAATCGGTCCCGCGGCGAAGATGCGAGGGCCGAGCACGCCACCGGAGGCGGTCGATTCGCGCATGCGCAGGATGAGATCCAGATTCGATCCCATATCGCGAATGCCGGTGACACCATTCGCCACGTACAGCGGCAGCCACGCCTCTCCCGCCCCTTCCATATGGGCGTGCATGTCCCAGAGGCCTGGAATGAGGAACGTGCCCGCGCCGTCGATCACCCTTGCGCCCGCAGGCGGCGAACCGCCCGGTGTGATGCTGGTGATGACGTCGCCGGTGGTGACCACCGTGGCGTTGGGCGTGAGGCGTCCCTCGACGACGTCGACGACCGTTGTGCCCGCAATCGCCAGCGCCGGCGCCTGCGATTCGAGCGGCACGACCGCGACCAGAGCCGCGAAACCGACGATGACGCATCGAACGAGGTGACGGTGATTCATAAGCGTTCCTCGGTGTCTCGGTGTCTCGGTGTTCCGTTGGAGTATCGGTCCTGGGTATGACCGGGTAACCCCCAATATGCTTATCAATCGCCTTGCACCCATGCACTCAGCGTATGTATGCTGGGCCATGGATCTCCGGCAGCTCGAGATCATCCGCGCGATTGCCGAGGCCGGCTCCTTCACGGCCGCCGGCGAAAAGCTGCACGTCTCGCAATCGGCCATCAGCCGGCAGGTGCTGCTGCTCGAGGCGGAGCTCGGCGAGCCGGTGTTCCACCGCATCGGCCGCCGGATCCGGATCACGCCCGCCGGCGAGTCGCTGCTGCAGTTGAGCCACCGCGTCTTTCAGGACCTGCAGGACACCGTCGCGGCGATCAGCGCTACGCGCGAGGCGCTGCGCGGCTCGATGCGCCTGGTCGGGGGCATGACGGTCTGCCTCTACGTCTTCCCGACGCTGCTGGCGGAGGTGCGCCGTCGGCACCCGGCGCTCGATCTGAAGATCACGGTCGGGAGCGGCGAGCGATCGATTGCGCTACTGCGCTCCGGCGCCGCCGATCTCGGCCTCGTCACGGTCCCGGTCGACGCGAGCGATCTCGTCTCCGTGCCGGTGCTCAAGGAGGAACTCCTCCTCATCACCTACCCCGCCCATGCACTCGCCCGGAAGCGCCAGATCCATCCGGCCGATCTCACGCGGCAGCTGTTCATTCTCTTCGAGACCGGATCGATCACGCGCAAGATCGTCGACGAGTTCTTCACGCGGGAGCGGATCGAGCCCGAAATCGTGATGGAAACCGAGAACGTGGAGATCATCAAGGTCATGGTGCGGCACGGGCTCGGGATCAGCATCATCCCGTGGCAGGCGGCGGCCGCCGACGTGCGGACGAAGCAGCTCCGTTGCAGCCGCGTCGCCGATCATGCGCTCTATCGGGAAACGGGGTGGCTCTATCCGAAGATGCGCCGGCTGCCGCGGGCGGTCTCGGAGGTGATGCGCGTCTTCGAGCAGATCCGCCCGCAGTTCGACGCCGTCGTCCGCGCGCCCGGCAATTACTGAGTGGTGGGCGGCCGCGGCAGCGTGTACGACGTGCGCGACCAGACCTGCGCGCCGTCCCGCCTGGTCTTCACCTCGATGCGCCGGGTTCGCTTGAGCGGATCCGGATTGTTCGAGTAGTACCCGAGCACGTAGTAATCGCTCGTCTCCGCGTCGATGCGCTTGAGCGCGCGGTCGAAGTCGTTCTGATTGACGACCGCGATCCCGCCGGTCTGCTCGGCCAGCACGCGCAGGCTGTCCTGCGTCTCGCGGACGTGCTCTTGCCACTCCTGCGTCTCCACCTGCTGATCCAGGTCGGGGCCGGCGACGAGACCGCGCGGATCGATCGTGTAGAACGTCGCGTTGGCGCGGTTGGCGGCGCGGGTCAGCTCCGCCAGCTCGCGGACGAGATCCGCCTCGGCGAACTGCTGCCCCTGCATCCGCGGGTTCGTGAACGGATCGAGCTCCAGATCCTCGACGCTCGAGCCGAACATCTCCGCCTGGTACTTCAGGCGCGACGTCACGAACGGATTGAAGTCGTAGCCGCTGCTGATATAGATGACCGCCTTGCGCCGGTTCCGCAGCTGCTCGAGGTTCCGCATCAGCTGATACGCCGTCGAGAAGGCGACGTGCGCGCGGTAGCGCAGCTCCGCGGGCCCCTGGGACGTCTGCACCGTCTTGATGATGTCTTCGGGACGCAGCCCGCTGCCGGTGACGCGGCTGATCGCGCCTTCGAGCACCTGGCGGTCGTAGGTGAGCTGCTCCGAGATCGACGAGGTGCCCGTCGACACGATGCCGAACATGTCGCCCTCGTGGACCAGGTTGCGCAGCATGCGCTGCATCAGATCGCGGGTACGCGGCGTGAGGCGGAAATCGAGGTGCAGGTCGTCGATGAAGATCAGGAAGACGCGACCCGCGGCGTCGTTCGTCGGCCGCGCCGCCGGCAGGATGATCCCTTCCTGCACCGGCGCGGGCGGCGGCGCCTGCACGTTGAAGACGCGGCCGCCGTGCGTCAGCACGAGCGACACGATGTCCTGCTTGACGCCGTCCTCGTACACCTCGAACTCGTCGACCTTCAGGTCGGACACGAACTGCCCCGTCCGCGAGTCGCGGACGATGACGTCGGTCGTGACGAGGTCGACCGAGACGCGGAAGGTCGGCTGCTGGGAATTCTGCTGCGGCGCGGGCTGCTGGGCCGATGGCGCTCCCGTGGTCACGGCGAGCGCAAACACCACGGCTGCCTGACACTTAGCGGGTTTTCGCATAGGCGGATTATAGCAGCCAGTCTCTAGCCGGTGGCTGGTAGCCGGTGGCTGGTAGCCGGTAGCAGTTCCTGGTTCATGGTTCCTGGTTCCGGCTACAGGCTACCGGCTACCAGCTACCGGCTACCGGCTACAGGCTACCTACCGGCTACAGGCTACCGGCTACCGGCTACAGGCTACCTACCGGCTACCATAGCCATATGCGTATCGCGCTGGCAGCCGACCATGCCGGTTTCGAGATGAAACGCGACCTTGCCGCCGCCCTGCGGGGCGACGGCCACGAGGTGCTCGACCTGGGCACCCACTCGACGGCCCCGGTCGACTACCCCGACTGCGCGGCCGCGGTCGCGGCGGCCCTCCGCGAGGCGCGGGCCGACCGCGGCGTCATCGTCTGCGGCAGCGGGGCCGGCGTCTCCATCGCGGCCAACAAGTTTCCGGGGATCCGCGCCGCCCTTTGCCACGACAGCTACACGGCGCGGCAGGCGGTCGAGCACGACGACATGAACGTCCTCTGCCTCGGCGCGCGCGTGATCGGCCCCGCGCTGGCGCGCGATCTCACCACCGCGTTCCTCGGGGCCGCCTTCTCCGGCGAGGAGCGCCACCGGCGGCGCCTCGATAAGATTCTCGCGATCGAAGCGCAGTTCGTGCGCCCGGAGCAGTAGGGTTCCGCCCCCGCGACATGCCTCTCGTGGCGGTCCGCGCGGACGAAGAAGCGGTCGCGGCGTTTGCGGCCGAGCGCATCACCACGCTCGTCGAGCAGGCGATCGCCGCGCACGGCACCGCGCTGGTGTGTCTGACCGGCGGACGCACGCCGCAGCGCGTCTACGAACTGCTCGCCGACCGGCGCCGTCCGTGGCGCATGCGCACCGAGTGGGAGCGCGTGCATCTCTTCTGGGGCGACGAGCGGCACGTCCCGCCCGACCATCCCGACAGCAACTTCGGCATGGCGAGCCGCGCGCTCGTCGGCCGGGTGCCGATACCGGCCGCGCAGGTGCACCGGGTCCGCGCCGAGCGTCCGGACGCGACGGCGGCCGCCCGCGATTACGACGCGGCGCTCGGCCGCAGCTTCGCGGCGGCCGGCCGCGCCGGCACCACCTTCGACGTGATGCTGCTCGGCCTGGGTGAGGACGCGCACATCGCGTCAATCTTTCCCGGGAGCGGTCTCCTGACCGGCGAGCTTGGCGATCCCGATCAACGCGTGGCGGCCGTCTGGGCCGCCCGGCAGGGCGCATGGCGCATCACGCTGACGCCACGCGCCCTGCTCGACGCGCGCGCCATTGTCATGATCGTCGCCGGAGCCGCCAAGGCCGACGCGGTACGTGCTGCGCTCGATCTCTCGGACGAGGTGACACGGTGGCCGGCCCAGCTGCTCCGCGCCGCCGATGACCGCGTGGAGTGGATCATGGATGCCGCTGCTGCCGCTCGACGGCCCGCCGCGCCGCGCGCGTGATCATCGTGGTGGACACGACGATCGCGACAAGCCCCGCCACGAGGAGCATGTAGTACTCCGGGCCGCGCGGCGGCGACACGCCGGCCGCCAGCGCCGCGACGTCGCCGACGACCTTGCCGTAGTACGTGTACATGACGATCACCGGAATCATCCCGAGGAGCGCAATCAGGAAGTCGACGTAGCGCGCGCCGCTCAGCGCGAGCGCGTAGTTGAGCGGCGTGTACGGGACGAGGGGCGACAGCCGCAGCAGGAACATCATCCAGAGCCCTTCGTTCACGATCGCGGCGCGCGCCGCCGCGACGTGGCGATTCCTCGTGATGCGCTCCATCCACCTCGAGCGTGCGAGCGGCGACACCAGCGCGTACACGGCCGAAGCGCCGAGCGAGGCGCCGATGAACACGATCACGCTGCCGCGCCACACCCCGAACATCGCACCCGCCGCCACGGTGAGAAAGAATGCCGGCGCGAGCGTCAGCGCGGCGACGATGTAGATCAGGATGAAGAGGACGGGCGCCCACGGCCCGACGTCCGTCAGCCTGAGCACCGCCGGTGCCAGCCAGTCCATCAATCGGATGCCGCGGGCGGTTCGGGCGGTGGCGCGGCCGCGCGGTTCGACGATCGCCGCGATCGCCGGCGTCGCCGTGAGAAGACGCGCGAGAGTCGTTCGAGCGCCTCGGCCGCGCGCTCGAGTCCCGCCGCAATCTGATCCGCATCGGTCCACGCGCCCGGATTGAGCCGTTCGGCGAGCGCCGACAGCGCCTCCTGACGGACGGGGTCCGCCGTCCGGAGCGGAATCCGTTCGCGGATGATCGGATACCAGTGGCTCAAAAAGGCGATCTGCTCGTCCGGCGTCGCACCCTCGATCGCGGTGGGAATCGAGGGGCGTGAAGGCGGCGGCGCGGGCGCGGCACCGGGCGCCGCCGCCTCGCCGGGAGCGGCACCAGCCTGCGGCGTCTCCACGGCTGCGCTCTCTGCGCGGCGCTTGCGGCGCCGTGCCTCGGGCGCGCTTTCAATCAGCTGGCGGTTGGCGAGGACCGACTTCCAGTCGAACGCGATATCGGGGTGCCGCGCCTCGATGTCGCGCAGCACGTCGGGCTCGAGCGCCTCACGGCCGACGCGCACGCCGCCGGGCGTGCGGAACACGTAGAGGATGCGCGACCGCTGGCGGTTGCCCTCGCGGTACCAGTGCATCAGGTACGTGGTTTCATACCCGCGTTTGTCGCGGATCACGCGCAGGAACGGCACGGGCTACTTGCGCTTCTGCCTCGACGGACGTGACGTGTTCTTGCGTGCGCCGCTCTTCTTGGTCCCTTTTCCGCGCGGCGCGGTGAGCGTCCCCCGGCGGGGCCGGCTGACGCGGGAGCGGCCCGCGGCCGCCGGGCGCCGGGCAGCCGTCGTCCGGGCGCGCCCGGCCGCGGCCCGCCCCTTCTCCTCGGCGGCACGCGAGGAGCGCTGCACCAGCGTGAAGCGCATCTGATCGCCGACCGCGTGGTAGGCCCACAGCTCGGACACCGGGATCTGCAGGTCCGCGCAGAGCCGCTTGGCGGCGTCGATGCTGACGGCCGGGACGTACAGGTGAAACGGGACGCGCTGGCCCCCGAACGCCGCCCACTGGGACATCGCCTCAAGCGTGTTGACCGACTCAGCCGTTTCCACCTCGACGACACCCAGCAGCTTGCGCCGG
>JACPTI010000099.1 GCA_016192845.1 Acidobacteriota bacterium | reverse complement strand
TTCGGGTGCTGGCTCGAAACCGCGGCCGACTATGCCTCGTACGTCTTTGCGTGGGCGGGGATCACGATTGCGGCGCTCCGCGCGAACCCGCACAGCGTGTACTCGCAGACTGCTCTCGTCGCGCTCGGGTCGAGCCTGCTGATGTTTGCGTTCACGGCGTACTTGCGCCACCGCATCGCGCGCGCAAGCCCCGGCCAGATGGACGAGACGGTAGCGGCGACACTGGCGGTCCGCTCGCCGGTGCACCGGTTCTCGGGGTGGGCGCGGCAGTGGATCAAACGAAGCACCTTGGCACACCTGCTGCTCGTGCTGGCTCTCATCGGCCAGCTCAAGGTCATCCTGTTTCTCTGGGCGTTTGGTGCGTCCGCGGCGTTGCTGTTGGGACTGGTCGTTCATCGCGCGCTGGTCAGCCGCGTGACGGTGCCGGGCTGGCGCGGCGCATCGGCCGGGGGAGCGACATTCCATGCGTGAGCACGGCGTGCAGAGCGCCATCATCCTCGCCGCGGGCAACGGCCATCGGATGGGACACCTCACGATGGATCGGCCGAAGTGCCTCCTCGAGGTTGGCGGCGAGACGCTCGTCGAGCGGCAGCTGGCGAGCCTCGACGCGTGCGGCATCCGTGACGTGACCGTCGTGATTGGGTATCACGGCGCGCGCCTGCGGGCGCAGCTTGGCGATCGCGTCCGGTACGTCGAGAACGCCCGGTATCGCGAGACCAACAGCCTGTATTCCCTCTGGTTGGCACGCGAACGGCTCTCCAATGGTGCGCTCGTGCTGAACGCCGATGTGCTCGCGCCGACGCGGCTCATCGAGCGGCTGCTGCACTCACGAGGAGACGATGCCGTGCTCATCGATCGGCGGACGGGGCTCGGACCTGAGGAGATGAAAGTCCAGCTCTGGACCGCTATGCGGCCCCAAACGCGAATTTCGTACTCGTTGCCGGTCCGCATAGCGGTCCTAGGCGCGCGGAGCGCGCCAAGCAGACACTGCCAACCAGCCAAGGGCGAAGCGCCGCATGCAATGGGATATCAAGGGCGAGCCCTTGGCTGGTTCGATTTCGTCGTCGATTTCAGCAAGGAGCTTCCGCCCGATCGCGCCGACGGCGAGAACGTCGGGATTGCGAAGTTCGGTGCCGAGGGCGGGCGCCGCCTCATCCAACACCTCGAGTCGCTCGTCGCTGCCGGACACGAGCAGGGCTGGGCGCCGCTGGCATTTCGGGCGCTCGCTTCCCGGTGGCCGCTCCGGGCCGTCACCACCGATGGCGCGCCGTGGATCGAGCTCGACTTTCCCGAAGATCTGGACCGCGCCCGGCGTGTGATCGAGCCAGCCATCCGTGCATTTGACAGCCGGCGCAGCGCGGCGTAGTCGAAGATGCGCATGCGCTCCCCACGCGGCGTCGTGCGCCGGTCCCTGACACTGCTCGCCAGCGTCGCCGGTGCGGCATTGCTGATCGGCCTCGTCATGTACGCCGGGCCTGCGCAGCTCGTCCACCAGTTGCAGACCCTCGGTCCGCTGCTGCCCGTGCTCCTGGTGCTCACGGGCGTCCGCTATTTCCTGCAGGCCGCGGGCTGGCGCCTGGCAATCGCGCCGGCGGACCTGTCCGCCGGAGCGGACCGCGAAGGCGGTCCGCTCAGCCAGCACCGGCTAGTCGGGTCGCACAGCGACCCGACCGTACCGAAGGCGGAGCGCCCCGGGACAGCCGGGTGCTTCAGTGCCGTCGTGGTCGGGGAAGCGCTCGGCTACGTGGCGTGGGGTTCCCTCGCTCGTGAACCGGCAAAGGCCCTGTTCCTCAGACCGTCCGTCCCGCCCGGCGTGGCGCTCACTGGCGCGCTCGTCGAGCGTGCGATCTTCGTGCTCTCGGCAACGGCGCTGGCGGTGGTTGCCGGCGGAGTACTTGTCTGGCGCCACCGGTCGTTCATCTGGCTGACCGCAGCAGCGGCAGCGGCGGTGACGGTTGCGGCCACGTGGCGGACGTGGCGGCCGACTGCGGCGCCGCACTTCGATCGCCTCGCGTCGGCCGTTCCACAGGTTCACGATCGTCCCACCCACGGTCGAGGGACGAAAATTCCGCTCGCGGTGGTCAGGGATCTCTGGCATCACCGGCGGGCCGCGATCCTCGGGATCGGCGGACTCGCGATCGCGCAGGAAGCGATCAACGTGCTGGAGACGTACTTGATTTTCACTTGGCTCGGGGCCGGACCAACGGTGACGGTCGCGATCGTGTTCGAGGGACTTAGTCGCTTCGTGAACGCCGCCGGGCAATTCGTCCCCGGCCGCCTCGGCGTGTACGAGGCCGCCAGCGCGTTCCTCGCCGACGCGCTCGCTCTTGGCGGGAGCTTCGGAGTCAGTTTGGCCCTGGCCCGACGCACGCGCTCCCTCTTATGGGCCGCACCGGGAGCGCTCTTACTGGCGCATCGAGGGTACCGCCGGTTTGCATCCAGCGCTGGACGGAACGTGGCTGCGGGCGCATGCGACAGTTGTCAGACAATCTGACACCCGGCCCCATTATCCGCTCGCGCCGCTCACTCCCGCCGAATCGCTAAGGTATTCGCCGACTTGCGGTTGCGCTCCCACGCGCCCTCCCAGAGTGATGAGGCCTCCCCTTTGCTGTCACAGCAGCCTTTCCACAGGAAGCCGCAGGCTCGAGGTCTGTGGTGAGCCACAGGAGGGTTCATGAGACGGTACTACGCAGGGGGACTATTTCTCGTCTGTGCATTTCTCGCGTTTCCGGCGACCGGATACACGCAGGAAGCGACCTTGACCGGCACGGTAACAGATTCGATGGGCGGCGTGCTGCCAGGTCTCGTCATAGTGGCCGTCCACGAAGCGACCGGCAACCGGTTCGAAGCGGTGACCGATGGTCGCGGGATCTATCGCATTTCCGCCCGTGTCGGCGTCTACCGCCTGACGGCGGAACTGTCAGGATTTAAAACCGTCACGCGGGCCGGGGTGCAGTTGCTCGTCGGCGAGACGGCGACGGTCAACCTGGAGCTGGAGCCGTCACCGGTAGAGGAAACGGTCACGGTGACTGGTGAAGCACCGCTCCTTGAGACCACCACATCGGTCTTGGGGGGAAATATCGATCCGCAGCAGGTGCAGGAGCTGCCGGTAGAGGGACGCAACTGGATGGCGCTCGCGCTGCTGGCGCCGGGGAACCGGTCGATGGAGACGGGGACGCAGCCAATCCAGGACCGCGGCGAGGTCCGGGAGTTCCAGCTCAACATGGACGGGCAGCAGGTGACGTCGAATCTGGGGACGGGCGGCCAGGCGCGGTACAGCCAGGATGCGATCGCGGAGTTCCAGTTCATCTCGAACCGGTTCGACGCGAGCCAGGGGCGGTCGTTCGGCGTGCAGGTGAACGCGGTGACGAAGTCGGGTACCAACCGCTTCGCGGGCACGTTCCGCGGCAACTTCCGCGACGATCGCTTCAACGCCGACGATCCGATCGTGGGCAAGGAGCCGGGATCAAATCAGCAACTCAGTGGCACGCTCGGTGGCCCGATTCTGCGGGACAGGCTCCATTTCTTCGGCAACTACGAATACGAACGGAACCCGCTGACCAGCATCTGGAACACGCCGTTCCCGGCCTTCAACATCTCGCTGAGCGGCAACCGGACGGTCAAGCTGGGTGGCGGGCGCGTCGACTATCAGATGTCGCCTGCCACCCGCCTGATGGGCAAGTTCAGCAAGGGCACGCTCGACGTGCCCTTTGGGGCCGGCACCAACAACAACCATCCTGCGGCGACCAACGACACGACCGAGGACAACAACGACCTTGTCATCCACCTGACGCAGGTGCTGGGCAATCGCGTCCTCAACGAGGTGAGAGGCGGGTATGCCAACTTCTTCCTGTCGAACACGAACCTCACCACGTGGTCGAACCACTGGCAGGCCCAGACCCTCGGCGTGACGACCGGCGGGCCGCGGATCCAGTTCACCGGCTTCAACATCACCGGCAACCAGAACCACCCCCGGCACCGCGAGCAGCAGGTGTACATGGTGCGCGACGACTTGACGCTCTCGTACAACGCGCGCGGCCGGCACGATCTCAGGCTGGGCGGGGAGTTCCTCTACGATGACGAGGACACGGTTAATTGCCAGCGCTGTGGAGGCCTGATCGACGCGCGGCGCGGTCCCCCGCCCGCCAACATCGAGACGTTGTTTCCGGACTGGCAGAATGCCGACACCTGGAACCTGGCTACCATCTCTTCGCTCACGCGGCGGTACCTGCTCGGCATCGGGAACTTTCCCGTTTCCTACAACCACAAGAAGATGGCGGGGTGGGCGCAGGACGACTGGCGGCTTTCGGACCGCCTGACCTTGAATCTTGGTGTGCGGTACGACCTCAGCACGAACGCGTTCGCCAACGACGCCGAGGTGCTGCCGTGGGTGCGGGGCGGACGTCCCGACGACACCAACAACGTCCAGCCGCGCCTGGGGTTTGCGTACAAGCTCGACGACAAGACGGTCCTGCGCGGCGGGACGGGCCATTACTACCAGGATCCCCTGACGGTGGACACGTTCTGGACGCTGAGCGCGACGCAGATCGTCGTCATTGCCGTGGAGAACGACGGGCGGCCCGATTTTGCGGCCAACCCGTTCAACGGGCCCCGGCCGACCTTCGAGGAGGCTCAGGAGCGATTCTGCTTCGTCCGCAACGTGCCCGGGTGCCTTCGCCGCGACGTCACGGAGCTGGTAACCCCACCGGAGTTCATGGATCTCTCGCGGAACTGGCAGACGTCGATCGGCGTCCAGCGGCAGTTCGGCGAGGACGCGGCGATCGAGGCCGATTATGTCTACACCAGGGGGAAGTGGGAGAAGCAGATCATCCCGAACGCGAATCTCACCTACGACCCGGCCACTGGCGCCAACTTCCCGTTTCAAGACGTGAGCCGCCGGCCGTTTCCGGACTGGGGCGTCGTCTCGATGATCCCGCACACCGGCCGCTCCCGTTATCACGGCCTGCAGACGTCGTTCAGAAAGCGACTGAGCAACCGGTGGCAGGCGTCGGCCACGTATACGCTCTCGCGCCTCAAAGACGCCGATCCGCAGCCGTTCAGCGGCCTCGCGCCGGTCCCGTTCCGTGTAGCGCCCGATCTCGGGAACGAGTTTACCTTCGCCGAAAGCGACCAACGCCACCGCGGGGTGTTCAACGGCATCTGGCAGGTCGGCTACGGATTCCAAGTCAGCGCGATTCACATCTGGGGCTCCGGCCTGCGCGACGAGACGACCTTCGGCGGCGACCTCCGGAATCTGGGTGCGGCCGGGAGCGCCCGCCTGCGGCCCGACGGCACGATCGTCCCGCGGAACAGTTTCGTGCAACCCACCACCCACCGGACAGACCTGCGTTTCCAGCAGCGCATTCCGCTCGGAGGCCGCATGTCGATCGATGGGATCGCCGAGGTGTTCAACGTGTTCAACCGGGCGAACTGGACGATCGAGACCGAGGAGAGCAATCGGCAGTTCGGCCAGCGCGTCGCGGGGGAAAACCGCACGGCGCAGTTCGGCTTCCGCTTGACATTCTGATACGGGAGCGGCCGGTGTCGGCACGCCGGTCGCACTCCCAAGCCACGGAGGCACGGAGACACGGAGACAATTTTGGCCTTGGTCCTCCGTAACTCGCGTCTCCGTGGCTCGTCTGCTACGAACCACGCCTACAAGGGGCGCGTCTGAGTTGCGCTGATGCCCTGCTCAGGGACCATGCCGACATCGCAGCCATGGTGTGGTCTGGTACGCTTGGCGTTGCGGCGGCGCCGTGCCTGGACCGATTGATGGCGCACATCGCCGCAGAGCGACCCTTGCTCGAGCGGTTTCGGCGGCGCCACGCGGATCCCGAGGACCAACGCGTGCTCGGTACCTGTGAGGAACTGGAGCGTCTTTCTCTGGGAGCCACGGGACGTGAATGGTACGCGCAGCTCGTCGCTGATTACGCGGACATCATCAGCACGTGGACGTGCTCGTGCACACACGGTACGGCTCGTCGCCCTTCCAGCCGTTCTGACGTGTGGGCGTGCGCGCCAATATGGTAAAAACCGCCTGTTCACCACGCCAGCATTTGTGCCGTAAAATTGCTGGTGATGTTTACACGCGCCCACCAGCGGCCCGACCGTTCATTTTTCCTGTTTGGGCCTCGCGGCACGGGCAAGACCACGTGGCTGCGTGCCGTGCTGTCCGACGCGCTCTGGTTCGATCTGCTGCGCGTCGAAACCTGGCTCGGCCTCATGCGCCAGCCGCAGTCGTTTCGCCACCAGGTGGAAGCAAGGCCCGCCGGCACATGGGTCGTCCTGGATGAAGTCCAGCGGCTTCCGGCGCTGCTCAATGAGGTTCACGCGCTGATTGCGGAGCGCGGCGCGGCGTATCGCTTCGCCATGAGCGGGTCGAGTGCCCGCAAGCTGCGCCGGATGGACGTGAATCTCCTCGCCGGGCGCGCCATCAACCGCCAGTTTTTTCCGCTCACGGGCCACGAAATGAATTACGACTTCGAGCTGGACGACCTGTTGCGTTTCGGCACGCTGCCGCTCGTTCGCGTCGAACCCAAAGCGGCCATAGATACGCTGGATGCCTACGTCGCCAATTACATCCGCGAGGAGATCCAACAGGAAGCCGTCGTGCGCAATCTCGATGCCTTCACGCGCTTTCTGGAGGTCGCAGCGCTCGTCAACGGCCAGATCGTGAATGTGGCGGGACTGTCGCGCGATGCGGCCGTCGCGCGACCCACCGTGCAGGGCTACTTCAGTGCACTGGCGGATACCCTCGTGTCATTCTCCCTGCCGGCGTGGCGGCGGCGCGCGAAGGTCAAGGAGGTGGCAAGCCCGAAGTTCTACCTCTTCGACCCCGGTGTCGCCCGCGCGCTGGCAGGCCGGGTCCGCGAGCCGCTGGAGGGGCTCGAGCGAGGCTTTCTGCTGGAGACGCTGATGCTGCACGAGCTGCGCGCCTGGATCGGCATTCACAATACCGGTGGGCAACTCCACTACTGGCGCACGCCGAGCGGCAGCGAGGTTGATTTTGTGTGGGCGCGCGCCCGCCGTGCGGTCGGCATCGAAGTCAAGGCAGCTTCGTCATGGCGGCCAGAGTTCGGCGCGCCCTTGAAGACACTCATGGCGCAGAAAATCATACATGCCGGACACGGCGTCTATACCGGTAACGCGGAACTCAAGGACGGGCCGCTGCGCGTATGGCCCGTCACGAAATTCATGAAATTGCTGGCGGCCGGGGAGTTGCTGGGCTGACCGGCGGATCAGATCGGTGGGTCGCATCAGTCCCTCGCGCCCTCGCGCCACGACGCGACGGTCCAGGTCGCGCGTCGACGTGGATCCGGCGTCTTGAGTTGCGGTGCTCAATGCTGCGTCTGTTCTTCCTCCCTGGGGCTCCCAAAACGCACAGGCAGCGCACTCCTCTTCGATGACGGGCCGTCGGATCCCCGGTTCCCGAACACACACTCAGGGTGCGCCCGGTTTCCAGCGAGCTCAGAAACTCCATCCGGATTAGTCCTTTCGCGTACGCGGGCGCGCGAACGTTGCGCGTTGGGGTGCTAGACGCAGGGATTTTTCCGCACGCATGAGGAGAGCTGCGCGTGGACGGCGCCGCACGGCGATTGCACCCCCACGCAAAGTCCGCGCGTTGGGGACCCCGCTTTAGCACGTGCGTGTGCGCGCGTCACCGGCCTGCCGGCCACCCGACCGTCGACCCGAATGGCCGGCACCGGCTGCGACGGTTGTCAGAATGTCTGACAGCCCGCGCCCCGCCTGCGATAGCGGGTGGAAACGCGCTAAGTCGTTGCGCGACCGGTGGTTCTTGTTCTTCGCTGCAATCAGCCAGGCGTGGCCCCCTGCTTGCTTCACCACGGGCTCGTGGCGGTCACAGCGTCCGAATTTTTCCGCGACCTCGGGGCCCCCGACGCGCACGCCTCCACCCCACCGCGCAAGCGTGCGCGGCGGGGACCCCGGGCCTGCGCGTTGGGGCAGAGAAACATGGCCGCACACAGGAGCGCAGCATGAAACGCCGGTCAGTTATCGCGCTTGTCACGTCTCTGCTGATCGCGACAAGCGCCGTTCTCGCGTCCGGACAAGAGACGACGGGCTCGATCGCCGGACGCGTCGTCGACGCGCAGCGGCTCCCCGTGCCCGGCGCCACCGTCACCATCATGGCGCCGCAGGGGCCCATGAGCCTGGTCACCGACGGCGAAGGGAGATTTCTCGCACCGTACCTGACGCCGGGCGTGTACGCGGTCCGAGTAGATCTGCAGGGCTTCACACCGATCGAGCAGCAGAACGTCAACGTCCGGCTCGGCCAGCGGGTCGACCTGACGCTGACGCTCGAGGTTGGCGGTGTCACCCAATCCGTCGAGGTGACCGCGCGCGCACCGGTCGTCGATACGTCCACGACGACGGTTGGCGCACATCTCGATACCGAGTTGCTGGCGCACGTGCCGATCGGCCGGCGGTTCAGCGACACGTTGACGATCGCACCGGGCGTCAGCAGCGGCGGCGGCACCGGAGCCGCCAATCCGTCGATTGCCGGCGGCAGCGGCCTCGAAAACCAGTACGTCGTCGACGGTGTGAACATCAGCAACACCGGCTTCGGCGCGCTCGGGTCGTACTCGATCATCTTCGGCTCGCTCGGCAACGGCGTGAACTACGACTTCATCAGGGAAGTCCAGGTGAAATCCGGCGGCTACGAAGCTGAGTACGGCCAGGCCACCGGGGGCGTGGTCAACGTGATCACCAAGAGCGGCACCAATCGGTTGCGTGGATCGGTGTTTGGGTTCAGCCGGCCGGACGCGCTCGAAGCGCGCTTCACCGAGGTGCAGACACCCAATGGCAACGTCAATGTCACGCACACGCAGGTCAGCGACGTCGGTGTCGAGGTGGGGGGGCCGGTTCTGAGGGACAAGGTGTTCTTCTTCGGGGCGATCAATCCGCAACTCGAGCGCCGCACCCTGATTGCGCCCGACGGCTTCCCGCTACGCAGCCTCGGCGAGGTGACACAGGATCGCGAGATCCTGTCGTACGCGGCGAAGGGCACCTGGCAGATGTCGGCGCGCCATCGCGTCGACGCGTCGTTCTTCGGCGATCCCGCGAACGGCAACAACGGGCCGCAGCGGGCCAACGCGCTCCTCGGGACTGATACTGCCCGCTTCAGCGAGCTGACGGAGTACGGCGGACACAACCAGACGGTCCGGTACGAAGGAATGATCAGACCGTACTGGCTCGCCGAAGCATCGTTCGGCCGAGCACAAAACGACACGGTCGAGCTGCCCTCGATCAACGACTGGAATATCACCGATACCACGGTGGAGCCAAACATCCGCAGCGGGGGCATCGGCTTTTTCGAGCAGACGAACGAGGGGAAGAACCGCCAATATCAGGCCAAGTCGACGCTGCTGTTCGATTTCGGCGGCAGTCACGAGGTGCGCGGCGGGATTCAGTATGAAGACATTGATTACATCAACACCATCCAACGAACTGGTCCGACGTTCGTGCTGCCGAACGGCGAACGCACGGTGACGGGCGCCCAGATCTCGATCCGGAGCGACCCGGCGTTCGGCCGCATCTTCCGCGTCACGCGCGCCAACACGTCGAACACCCGGGATACGAGACAGGACTACACGGTGTGGTTCGCGCAGGACACCTACCGGATTCACCGGCTGACGGCGAACGGCGGCGTGCGGTGGGAGCAGCAGGAGCTCCATGGGAACTTGACCGACTTCACCCTGGACAGCAACTACGCATGGCGGATTGGCGGCACCTACGATCTGTTTGGCGACGGCCGGACGAAGGTGTTCGCGCACGGGGGCCGCTTTTACAGCAAAATCCCGAACGATCTGGCGGCCCGTGCCCTGTCGGCCGACGCGGGCGTGACGCGCGCCGACTACTTCGACGCCAACCTCACCCAGCCGGTGCCACAAGGCGTCCTGGCGCTCGGGACGACGAACCACTTCATCATCACCGGCACCAGCGCCTCCGATATCGACCCGGAGGTGAAGCAGGGGTACCTCAACGAGTATCTGGTTGGGGGCGAGCGAGAGCTGTGGCAAGGGCTCAACCTGAGCGTGCGATACATCCACCGCAACGTCGCCCGGCTCGTCGAGGACATCGGCACAGCCCCACTGGCGGCGTTCTCGACCGGGCAGGCCGACACGGTGGAGTTCTTCCTCACGAATCCGAGTCCGAGCACCCCGGTGATTCCCGGCTTCGGCGCGTTGCACGAGAAAGGCATTCACGACTACAACGCCGTCGAGATTGTGGCCAACAAGCGCTTCGCCGACAACTGGCAGCTTGCGGCGTCGTATCGATACGCGCGCCTGGAGGGCACCTTCGAGGGATTCTTCAGAAACGACAACGGGCAGTCGGATCCCGCGATCACCTCGCTCTTCGATTTCCCGACCAACGACCCGAGCTTCGCGCAGATCCTCACGCCGCTGGGCGCGCGCGGCGATGTCCGGTTCCTCGGGATTGCCGGCAAGGGTCCGCTGCCGAACGATCGCCGGCAGCAGGCGAAGATCTTCGGCAGCTACGCCTTCGACCGGTGGGTCTCGGGCCTGAACGCCGGCGTGGGGCTGAGCTTCACCACGGGCCGGCCCCTCACCGCGCTGGCGGCAAACCCTGTGTTCACCAATTCGGGAGAGATTCCGGAAGGGCCGCGTGGATCAGGCTTCCAGACCGTTGAGGATGGTTTCAGGCAGCGAACGAAGGTGCTGAAAGACGTCGATCTGCATCTCGACTACGGGCTTCGCCTGATGGGTGGCACGAGGATCGTCGGCGTCCTCGACGTGTTCAACGTCTTCAACCTGAACACGGCCACCAATTACGACAGCTTCACGGAGTCGACGTTCGGGGTGATCAACCCGAACGGGCCATTTGGGGACCGAGGCGGTGCCGTGCCGGTCGACCCGTTGACCGGGTTGCCCGCCTTCCAAACACCTCGACAGATTCGGATCGGCGCGCGCTTCGAATTCTGATCGCGCCCGATCGGGCAGGGGCCGTCTCCTCGCCGGCCCCTGCTCACTCCCCAGTCCCAGAGCTCAGTTGTATTCAGTAGCGAACGTATCCTTCACACTTCTCGGTTCTCGCGGTTCTCTGTTCGTGTTCACGTTCGGTTCGGGGTTGTTCGTTCGCGTATTCGGCTTCAGTCCGCCTGAAGGCGGACACTACGTACGCCGATTTCGGACGTCGTCTTCTCACGACGTAGTGTCCGGCTTTAGATTAGCCGGACCGGTCGAACGTGAACACGAACCGAGAAGTGAGTCGTCACTCCTCCATGCTGTGGGCGCCGCCCTGGCACCTGTTCAGGGCCTGCCGCCAGAGCCACTTGATCACCCGCGCATCGTTGTAGCTATGCGCCAGGTTGTGGTTCAGCGTCGAGAAGCAGTGGCGCTGGCACGTCCGCTTCATGTCGGCCAGTTGCGCTCGCTCGAACTTCGGATCGTCGAGCGTGCCCCAATCGAGCGCCGCGCGATGTCTTCGGTCATGCCCTTGACCGTGTTGTTGTACGACCAGCAGTACCAACAATCGAGGTTGCACTTGTATTCGACGAAGAGATACGCCGTGATTGGATGGAAATCGCCGGCCAGCACCCGCGACCGGAGGTACGGAATCCCCCATCCGCGGACCAGCCGATAGATCCCGTGCAGGTCGCGGGCGCGCTTCTCCGGAGGTGTGTCCGGCCCCGGGTCTTCGAGCCGTTCGGGATGCCGGGGAAACACCGGCGTGGGGAGCGTCGCCCCGTTCGGGGGTGGGGGCGCGGGACGCGCCGGGCGGGATTTCTTCAGGAGATCGTGGATGGGAACATCGATGCGGTACGTCGGTGTGTCCATAGCGTTGACCTCCGCAGCGGTGGGCTTTCGAGTCGATCAACGCTCCCTATTACGTTCCGCAGGTACAGACTCGACCGAAGCGCCACCCGTGAAAAATGTGCCCGTACGGTGCGAATCATGTGCCGGGGCTGACATTCGGGTGTGAAACATTTCACCGCCTCCCGTCCGCGCGCCGCGCGCCCGAGGCGAGGTAGCCGAGGCGGGTGCGAGGGCGCGCGCCAGGCTGCGAGGGCAGGCGCACGGCAATCCGCCGGAAGGCCCCATCCAGCCTCGGGTTCTTTGGGCTGTAGCCCAGCGTGTACTGCTGTGCCAGTTCTTCCGCGATGAGGCCGTACACGGGGGTGAGCTCCTCGATGCCGATCGGGAAGAACGCGCGCCCGCCGGTCTCTTCGGCGAGCATCCGCATCAGGTAGTCGGATTCGGACTCGAACCAACTGCGGGTGCTGCTGCGATGACCGCTCGTGGCCGTGTGGCCCCCGGGAGCGCCCAGGCCCGCCCTGATCGAGATCGTGTAAATCACGATGCCGCTGCGCCGCACGAGCTCGACGACATCATCCGAGGTGATGAGGCTGCGCGTGTCGTCGCCGTCGGAGAGCAGCACAATCGCCTGCCGGCGCACCTCGCCGCTTGTCGTGCTCTGGCGAGTCAGCTCCTTCAGCGCGATGTACAGCGCCGTATAGAGGGCCGTTCCCCCACCCGTGGTGGTCTCCCGAATCGCCGACTCGACGCGTGCGAGGTCCGCGACGAGTGGCTGCCGCACGCGCGCCGCGTCGCTGAACTCGATGACCGAGGCCCGATCTCCAGCTCGCAGGGAACGCACGAAGCCCACAGCCGCATCTTGTGCCATGGCGAGGCGACCCTGCATGCTCGCGCTCGTATCCAGCAGGATGGCGAGGTCGAGCGGGACCGGATCGGCGGCAAAGAACGCGAGGTCCTGCAGGATGCCGTCCTCGTACACCTGAAAATCGGCCATGGTAAGGCCGGTCACGTACTTCTGGCGTGCGTCGGTGACGGTCAGCGGCAGCACGACCAGGTCCGTGCCGCTCTGAAAGACCGGGTCAGGTCCGCGGCGCGGGACAGCGAGACGATCGGAATCCTGGGCTGACGCCAAGGCGATTGGCGCGGTGAGGAGCACGACGCCGAGCAACAGGAGCTGACGGACGCCCACAGCGATGGGTCTCGCGCACCTTCCGTCTGTTACGCGCATCGGCCTGGCACCCGTGCCTGGAACCTGGTGGTGATCTCTTCAGGGGGTCACCTCGCCTCCGCGACAGGCGCCTCCCCAGTGACACCCGTAGACAAATCCAAGCGTCCCACCGTAGGCCATGTGCGCGATGAGGCTGGCCAGCGCCGCCTCGGGACCCAGGCCAATCGCGAACAAGCCCGGCGCCGGTCCGGTCAGCCCGCCGGCAGCCGATGCAACCGCGCCGAGGAGCGGCACGGCGACCGCCTGAGCGAACAACCACAGCACGAAGCCGAACCACAGCCCCGCCACGCCAGGGCGAACGCGCAGTCGCGGCTCCACCTGCCCGGCATACAGCCATGCGTAGCCGAATCCAAGGAACACGTGCAGCCCAACGGCAAATGCTGCCGCCCCGGCAGGATTGGCGGTCAGGACGCGCGCCGTCCAGAGCGGGAAATCGACCTGGCCGAACAGCCGCGCCACCCACAGGGGGAGCGCGGTGGGCTCGAGCCCGATGAGCGGCAGCACGAACATGATCGTCGTCATCGCGAGCGTGGCGAGAAACCCGCCGGCGAAGATCAGGCCGCCGTCGCGGCGCACTGCCTTGGGTCGCGGCAGGATGTACGCGCGGGCACTGATGTGCAGCCTTGCGAGTCGAGCCTGAGTCTCAGCGCCCATCGATCTGCTTACCGGGATAACCTGTGTGACCGCGGCCAATCCGACCCCGGTCAGGCTGGCTGATACTCATCGCAACCGGCGCCGGCCCTATTGTTCGAGCCCACGTGGGCCGGACGCCTGGCCGGTCCCGTGCCGATCCTTCAGCTCGAGGATCTTTCGATACAGCGTGTCGCGAGACACTCCCAGCATGGCGGCTGCGTAACTCTTGTTGCCGCCCGCGCGATCGAGTGCGGTGCGCACCGCCCATTCTTCCAGCGCCTGCAGGTTCAACGAGTCGGGCGCCGCGGCGCCACCGACCGTCCCGTGTGCTGCCCGACGGCGCAGCCAGCCCAGCACATCTTGTGCGCGCACGGTCTCAGCATGCGGCGGCAGCACCGTACACAGGAACTGGGCCAGATTCTCGAGCTCCCGCACGTTGCCCGGAAACGGATGCTTCAGAAGGAGGTCCAGCGCTTCGGGCTCCACGTGCCACAACGATGCTGCGCCCGGACGTCGATAGCGCGCCAGAAAGTGCTCGAAGAGCGGAACGACGTCGTCGCGCCGCTCGCGCAGCGGCGGGATTTCGATGATCACAACAGACAGGCGGTAGAAGAGATCCTGCCGGAGCACACCGTGCTGGAGCTCGGCGAGGCTGCGGTTGGTGGCCACGAGGATCCGCACGTCCACCGTGCGGCTCTCCACGCCGCCGACCGGCCGGATCTCGCCGCTCTGCAGGACCCGGAGCAGCTTCGCCTGCGCGCCGGCCGGCAGCTCACCGATTTCGTCGAGCAGCAGCGTGCCTCGGTGCGCAAACGTGAACAGGCCACAATGATCGGTCAGCGCGCCGGAGAAGGCGCCGCGGCGGTGGCCGTACAGCTCGCTCTCCATGAGGTCGGGGGGGAGCGCGGCGCAGTTGACCGGGACGAACGACCGCGTGCGGCGCCGCCCGTTGGCGTGGATCGCCCGGGCGAGCATCTCCTTGCCGGTGCCGGTCTCGCCGAGAATCAGGACCGGGCTCGCGCTGTCGGAGACCGTCCGTGCCAGCTCGAGGACAGGGCGCATAGCTGACGAGGCGCTGATGATGTCGTCGAATTGGCACGGGTCGCGGGGCAGCGCCGACATGGGCGTGACGGCATCGTCAGGATCCACCACCGCAAGCGCCCCACCGAAGTCCGTCCGCACGCGTCCCTCCTCGTCTGGGCTCAGGTTAGAAGTCGTAGCCGATCCACACGTCGAATCGGGACTTGCGGAACGCGCTGCTGCCCCCCTGACTGGCAAAGAGCACGTCTTCCCATTGCTTGTTGAACAGCGTCCGCCACGACCAGTCGAAGTGCACCGGGAAGCCGAGGGCGAAGGTCTCGAGGCCGAGGCCGTACGAGGCGCGACCGTCCTTCAGTCGAAAGCCGGACACCTGCGTTGGCGGGCCGAGGACTTCCTCGACACCCAACGGCGTGATGCGCGCCCCGACCACCGGTTGCACCGTTTGTGTGGACGAGGTCGCAAAGGTGAATCCGGTGTCGTCGAACCAGGCGCCGCCGATGTTGAAAAAGAACAGCCCGCGGATGCCGCCCAGGATTCCTATCGGTGTTGCCATCGCATCGATCAGCGGAAACCGCAGCTCGGCGTTGCCAAAGAACGCGTTCTGTCCGAGGAACTCAAGGTACTCATAGCCGTGCATCTCGGAGTTGCCGCCGAAAAACAGGAAGTCCGGGGAATCTCCCGAGCTCCGGAAGCCACGCGCGCGCAGCGCCAGCACGCCGTTCGCGCCCAGCCGCTGGTAGTACCGCAGGTCGGCGTCGACCGTTTGTCGCGACAGCGCGCCGCTGATGGCGGGGGCGTACTCGTAGGCAAGCCGCATCGTGTTGCCAGAGAGCGGCCCGAATGGCCGGAAGACCGTCGTCTCTTGGACGAACGCCGCCGTCAGCGGCACGAATGTGCCGTCGCGGAACAGTGACTGCCCGAACTGGGCTCGCTGGAAGTCGCGTGAGAACTGCTCCAGCCCCGGGTCTTCGAACTGCTCCGAGTAATGCGCGAGGCTGGCCGAGATCTCCAGCCGGCGGTAGCGGTCGAACGGGTAGATGCCAAAGATGCTGCCCCCGCGGACCGTGCGCGTGGCCGTGGCCAGATCGCGATCGATGAACCCGCTGAACGCTGGATCGAAGAAGGCGCCGGCCTGGCCGAAGAAAAACTGCGTCTGCGAGAAGCCTTGCACCGCCCACTGCAGCCGCCGCGACAGATCGAGATAAGTGCCCGCGACGCTTCGATACTGCTGGACGGACAGCACCGAGAGATCGATTCGGCGATCGCCGAGCACATCGGCGAACGAGATCGCGGTACCACCGAACAGATCACCGCCGCTCGTCACACCCACGCTGACTGGCGGTCGGCTCTCCGGGAACAGCTTGCCGAACGCCCCTTTCTTCTTTTTGTTCTCCGCGGCGAGCGTGTGCGTCAGCGGCGCCTGGAAGTCGACGACCGGCCCGGGCGCACCGAAGTCGTCCGTTGCCGCGGTGTGCAGCGGCGCGCGGCCGTCAATCGTGTGAACGCCGTACTCCCCCTTCTCGTAGGTCACGAAGGCGATGCGCCTGCCCTTGCCTCCGGCGAGCGGCACCGGGGACAGAGTGCCGCCGAGGGCGTCGGTGTACTGGTTGAGCGCCCCCGTGCGCACATCGAGTGTCCAGACGTTGTAGATACGTCCGTTGCGCGCCACATCCGCATCGACTGCGGTAAGGGGATTCTGCGTTTTGGCGCCCGTGGCCAGATCCACTTTCATGAGCTTGTCGTTGCCGCTGATCCGCGAGACGTACACCACGAACGCGCCGTCAGGCGAAAAGGCCGGCGCGTAATCCGCGAACGCGTCCTTCGTGAGGTTGACCACCGCCTGGGTTTCCAGATCGAGGGTGAAGATGTCGCCGACGCCGTCCTTCAGCGCCGCGAACGCCACGAACCGGCCGTCTGACGAGATATCCGGTGATTCAGGGGCGTCGACCGAGCCGAGGACGATGCGCCGCACGATCTTGCGGCTCGCGACGTCCTGGATGATGAGCGAGCGCTGCTTCTCGGTGCGGGCGAAGTAGGCAATCACATCACCCCGCGGCGACCACGACATCCAGGGCACGGTGTTCCAGCGCGAGCCGGGCACGCTCAGGTACTCGAAGCCACGATCCTGGTCGAAGCCCGGCGTCAGGTTCCGGACGACGCGGCCGTCCTGCGCCGACAGGAGCACGATGTCGAGCTCGCCGTCCCGCCGGTTGCCGGTAAAGGCAGCGAGGAGATCGCCCGAGGGCGACGGCTCGATTGACAGCACGCTGCGAAAGCGGGTGCGCGCCGGGTCGGGCGCGAGGTTCCGGCCGTAGTCAGCCGGCCGCTCCTTGTCGCGAAACGCCTTGAACCGCGCCTTGAGGTATTGGTCGAACTGCTGGTCGAAATCTTCATTGGTGAGCTGGAAGGCGTCCTCAAACGCATTGCCGGTGCCGCCGATCACACCCTTACGCAGGGCGAAGAGGTACTGCCGGATGCCTTCCTTGCCCCAGCGCGCCTCGATGAACTCGAACACCGCGTGTCCCAGGTTGTAGACCAGCCGTGGGTTGGTGAAGTCGCCGTAGCCCTCCAGCGCGCTCATCTTCGGCACGACGTCGGCCGCCGCCGCATCCCGCACCGTCATCAGGTCGATCGGGCGCCAGTCGCCGGTGAAGTAGTCCGCGAGCCCTTCGTCCACCCAGAGCGGCACGCCCCGCTGCAGGATCGAGCGCGGAATGATGTCGAACTCGAAGATATGGGTCAGCTCGTGGACGATGAGGCGATACAGCAGGTCCGGGGGGTCGTCGAGCGGCAGCACCATCCGGTTCCGGGTCGGCTCGGCGAAGGCGCCGACGCCTTCC
>JACPTI010000040.1 GCA_016192845.1 Acidobacteriota bacterium | reverse complement strand
CGCCCTGCGCGAGATGCTGCGCGCCCCCGCGGCGGCGCCGCTGGCGCCGCTGCCGCTCGAGACGCTCGTCCCCGAGGCGCGCCAGCAGACGCCGGCCGTCCGCCAGCGGGCGACGCGGCCCGACGCCCGCCTCCACGGGCTCGGCCAGACCAAATACATCGACGACATGTACTTCCCGGGGATGCTGTACGCCAAGATCAAGCGGGCCGGCATCGCCTCGGCGCGCGTCCTCCGCATCGACACGAGCGAAGCGGAGAAGATGCCGGGCGTGGTCGCCGTGCTCACCGGGCGCGAGGTCCCCTGCAACTCCTTCGGGCCGTCGCTCAAGGACCAGCCGGTGCTGGCCGACGAGCGGGTGTTCCACGCCGGCGACGGCGTGGCCGCCGTCGCCGCGGTGACCGAGCAGATCGCCGCCGAGGCGATCGAGAAGATCACGGTGGAGTACGAGCCGCTGCCGCCCGTGCTCGACCCGCTGGTCTCGCTCACGCTGGAGACGCCCGGCATCCACGCTCCGAACCCGAACATCTACGGGCACAAGGTGATCAAGAAGGGCGACGTCGAGAAGGGGTTCGCGGCCTCCTACCGGATCTTCGAGGGGAGCTACCGCACGCAGATGGTCGAGCACGTGCCGCTCGAGCCGCACTGCTCGATCGCGATGTGGGACGGCAACGGCCGCGTGACGATCTACTCGACCCTGGGGCGCATCACGCTGGGCCGCGCCGACATCGCGCGGACGCTGGCCATTCCGATGACCCGCATCCGCATCATCGCCACCGTCGTCGGCGGCAATTTCGGCGGCAAGAACGAGATCACGACCGAGCCGGTGGTGGCGCTGCTGGCCAAGAAGACCGGGCGGCCGGTGAAGTGCACCTTCACGCGCCCCGAGGAGTTCACCTCGTCGACGACCCGGCACCCGATCGTCATGGACTACAAGACCGGTGTGACGAAGGAGGGCCGGATCCTCGCGCGCACGATCCGCCTGGTGCTCGAGGGCGGGGCCTACTGCTCGTGGAGCGAGACGACGCTCGCCAAGGCGTGCATCCTGTCGCCCGGGCCGTACGACATCGAGAACATTCACGCCGAGGCGTTCGTCGTCTATACGAACAAGACGATGACCGGCGCGATGCGCGGCTTCGGCGCCCCGCAGGTGTGCTTCGCGTACGAGTCGCACATGGACGACATCGCCAAAGCCCTCGGCATCGACCCGCTGGAGATCCGGCTGCGGAACGCGCTGCGGGAGGGGTCGCTCAGCCCCACCAGTCAGCAGCTGCACAGCGTGGTCGTCCGCGAGACGCTGCTGCAGGCGGCCCAGCGGTTCGGCTGGAACGGCACCGGAGCGGCGTCATGAAGCGGCGGGGGCGCGGCATCGCGTGCATGTGGTACCCCATCGGCTTCACCGTGGCGGCCAACCCGAGCGCCGCCGTGGTGAAGGTCAATGAAGACGGCACGGCCACGCTGCTCACCGGCACGGTCGAGACGGGGCAGGGCTCGCTGACGATCCTGGCGCAGATCGTCGCCGAGGAGCTCGGCATCGCCACCGAGGACGTGCACGTCGTGTCGGCCGACACCGATACGACGCCGATGGACACCGGCGCGATTGCGAGCCGGACTACGTACGTCACCGGCAACGCCGCGCGGCTCGCGGCCGAGAAGGCCAAGAAGATCCTGTTCGAGGTGGCGGCCCCGCTGCTCGGCGTCAAGCCCGACCACCTCGAGGTGAGCGACCACCAGATCCGGATCAAGGGCTTTCCGCAGCGCGGCCTCCACATCGGCGACGTCGCCGAGCGGGCGCGCGGCGTCAATGGGGAGCCGCCGCTCGGCAGCGCGAGCTTCAACCCGGCAACCGCCGCGCTCGACGCGGAGACCGGACAGGGCAAGCCGTTCGCGACCTACGTCTACGCGACGCAGATCGCGGAGGTGGAGGTGGACGAGGAGACGGGCGAAGTGGAGGTGCTGCGCGTCGTCGCCTCGCACGACTGCGGGACGCCCATCAATCCGATGCTCGTCGAAGGGCAGGTCGAGGGCGGCATCTCGATGGGCGTCGGGTTCGCGCTGGAAGAGGAGATCCTGTTCGACGCCATGGGGCGGCAGATCAATCCCAACCTGACCAACTACATCATGCCGACCTCGCTCGACATGCCGAAGGTGGAGGTCGACATCGTCGACAGCTACGACCCGACCGGCCCCTTCGGCGCCAAGGGCGTCGGCGAGCCGACGTGCGTCGCGACGGCGGCGGCGATTCTGAACGCCATCCACGACGCGGTCGGCGTCCGCGTGACGTCGCTGCCGGCGACGGCCGAGAAGGTGTACGCTGCCATCAAGGCCAAGCGCGCGCAGGACGGCAAGCGGCTCGGCGCCGGCGCGTAGGGTTCGCCAGACGCCTCGAACGCCGCGCCGATCGCGAGCTCTTGAAGGCGCCGCTCGATCGAGCGAGACGTTCCGGCTCCAGCCGATCCACACACGACCCCGGCCGGGCCGGCTGGCCCCCGGCCGGGGCTCGTGCCGCGGCGGCGGCTCGGCGCGCCGCGCGACTCAGCGATTCCCTGTCTGCGTTTCCAACTCGTACAGCTTCCGCAACTGGCCGGGGTTCTGGTTGTTCGTGCAGTAGTTCTCCTGCAGTTCGTCGTCGATTTGACTCAGCGTGTACTGCCGCCACGCGGAGGTCCACGACGCGATCAGCACTTTCGGGTCCTCGACCGTGAACTGGTACTCGAGATAGTTCATCGACGGCCGGCGGATCCGTTCGATCAGCCGGAGCTGGTCGCTGTGGTACCACCCGGTGTTCATGATCCAGGTCCGCTCGTCGAAGCCGATGCTGTCGATGGTGAGCGTGTCGCCGTCCCACCAGGCGCTGCTGTTGCCGTTAAAGAGCGGGTCGGGATCCGTCGGATGCGGCCGCCGGTCGGTGTGCACCAGACGCCAGTCCCGCTGGTCCTCGACGAGCTGGATGAACACCCCCGGGAAGGTCATGAGCTGGAACGGATACGGGTTGGAGACGAACAGGCCCGGCACCCCCCTCGGCATGCAGTTGATCGCCGGACTGAGCAGTTGACGTTCCGTCGGCGTCATGCCGTCGATCTTCACCCTGGCCTCGGGCCGGAAGGGCACCGGATCCTCCTTCGGCTGCGGCCGCGGCGTTCGGCTCCACGCGCTCGGGCGGCCAATGACTCCCGAGTACCAGATCCCCGACAGATCGGGCCGGCCGTCCGCCATCCGTGGCGCCGGTCCACCCGGAGGCAGCGGGTCCGGGTTCGTGACGCCGATGGCGTCGATGAGCGTTCGCCGCTCCTGCGCGCCGGCCGTTCCCCTGCCCTGGGCAGCCGCCGGGGCGGCGCCAAGCAGACCCGCGAGAAGGACCATCCAGACGAGCGTGAGAGAGCCGACTCGGAGTGTCATGGGGGACCTCACCTGGCTATTGGTTCGAAGTCAAGGTCAGAAGTCGTACTTGATGCCGAACTGCATGATACGCGGCTCTCCCATCTGGGTGGTGATGCGGCCGAACGTCCCGGAGTTGAGGTTCGCCAGGCCACTCGTCGGAGTGGTGGTCGGATTCCCCCAGTTGAAGTGACGTACGAGCCGGCCGCGTCAGTGACGACCGAGCGCTCGACGCCGGTCGCCGTCTGTGTGGCCGTCACGGTCGCGCCGGGCAGCACGGCGCCGCTGCTGTCGGTCACGCGGCCGTTCAGTTCGGCGGTCGACAGCTGGGCCGCTGCTCCCGCCCCTGCCGTGAAGAGGATCAATCCGAGCACCGATACGGCTCTGGCCATGCCTGTCGCCATGCTCTTCGCCTCCGGTGTATCTCCCTGGCGGCACCCGACTCGATCGCGACGAATGTCCTGACGTGCGCTGCGGCCTGCTCATCGGCCGCCTCCACAGGGCCTCTCCACCAGCGCAACCGGGCTCCGGACGAACGGTCAGAAGTCATACTTGACCCCGAACTGCATGATGCGCGTCGTCCCGTACACGTTGTTCGGAGGCGTGCCGGCGAGCGACGTGATGCGGCCGAACTGCGCCGAGTTGAAGTTCAGCTGTGGATTGCCCCAGTTGAAGTGGTTGAGCACGTTGAACGACTCGATGCGCAGCTCGAGCCGCTGGGTCCCGATGGGAATGAGCCGGGAAATCCCCAGATCGACATTCCAGTACGCCGGCCCCACGGCGGCGTTGCGGGTGAGATTCCCCAGCGTGCCGGACGCCGGCTGCGCGAACGCGCTGCGGTTGAAGTAGTTCGTCAGCGTCCTCGGATTCGCATAGAAGTCGTCGCTCACCTTGTCCGGCCGCTGGTTCCTGATGCCATTGAAAGCGTTGTCGCGGCCGCTCAGGATGTTGAGCCGGTCGCCGGAACGGACGTTGTAGATACCGGTGACACGCCAGTGCGAAGCCAGCACACGAAGCGGCCCCCTGCCGACGTCCGGAGTCTCGTACCCAACGGTGAGTGTCGCCAGGTGCGTGTGGTCCTGGTCGCAGGGGCCCTCGTCAAACGACGGATTGTCCGGATCCGTGTACCCGGAGCTGATCTGATTGAACGCGTTCGTGGTTGGCGTCCCCGTACACCGCGAGAGCGTGTAGCTGCCGTTCAGGCTAATGCCTGCGCCGCGCCGCTGCGCCGACAGCTTCAGACCGTTGTACTCCTGGTACCCGACATCCGAATTGAGGTCGAGCGACCCGATGAACTGCGCCTCGCGCGGGTTCATCTGATACAGTTGGCGGCGCACGTTCAGGTTGGCGTTCATCGAGCAGACCCGATACGACACGCCTTGGAGCGTGCAGGAACCGAGGCCCATGAACATACCGGGATTGAGCGCCGTCTGTGCCCACAGACGATCGGAATAGCTGCCCAGATACGTCACCGATAGCCCCCAGTTCGCCCCCACCTGCTGCTCCACCGTCACGTTCCACTGCTGCACGCGCGGCGAGTTGATGTCAGGGTTCATCGTCCCGAAGGCGCCGAACGCGACGTACTCCGTGTCGGGGCCCGTGACGATCGGGTGCGGGTCGCCGCCGAGGTGTCGATACGGATCGTCCAGGCCGCCGGGCGGGTCCGTGATGATCGAGCGGTTGCCGAATGGCGGTGCGCCGGCATTGATATTGTGGTACTCGCCCGCCATGAAGTCATAGCCCATCGAATACGACGACCGCACCGCCAGACGGCCGTCGCCGTGCACGTCCCACGCGACGCCCGCGCGCGGCGCGAAGTTCGTCCACTGCTTGTTCAGCCCCGTCTGTCCCTCTGGGAATCCCGGATCGCCTGGATAGATGAGCCCGGCCGGCGCCTTGCGGAACACTCCGCTCTTCACACCATTCAGGAAGTTGTCCATGTTGAAGATCACGATCGCGTTGTTCTCGACGTTCTGGCCGAAATACGGCTCCCAGCGAACGCCCGCGTTGATCGTGAGCCGGCTCGACGCGCGCCAGGAGTCCTGCGCGTACCAGCCTGTGTACCAGTTGTTCACTTTCAGGATGTTGGGGCCGCCGTGCTCGACCGTCGTGACGCGCCCGATCATCAGGTCCGCGAGGCTGAGCCCCGTCACGCGGCCGTCGATGATCCAGGTGCCGCCCGTTCTGGACGAGGAGCTGAAATCGCCGCGCCAGAACTGGACAATGCCCCCGAAGCCGAACTGATGGCCGCCCCTGACGAGCGTCACGTCGTCGGAAAGGGCGTAGGTCGTGTTGAACTCGTCCCGCTTGGTCGCTTGCCCCGGCTGCAGCTCGAACGCGCCGGTGACTTCCAGCGGGAACTGTCCTCCGGGCGGGTAGCTGTAGACGTTGATACCGAGGTCCTGGGGGCTGAAGAGCGGCGTCTGGAACCGCGAGACCTTGGTGTAGTTGACGGTGCCCCGCACCGCGTTGACGAGCGTCGGGGAGAGCACCATCGTGTCGCCCAGGGTGACCGAGTGGAGCAGGTTGTAGCTGCCCGGCATGCTCGACTTCAGGATGTTGTCGGAGCCGCCCGCGTAGGCCGGCGGAATCGTGATTCTGGCGCCGAGATACCGGCCGAAGACCGAATGGCGCTGATCCACCTGAAAGTCGACCCGCGCGATCGGCTGGTGCTCGTCCCGATCCTCGGTCGTCTCGAACGTGATTTCGCCGCACGGATGCGTGGTGGCCGGCAGCCGCCCGACGAGGTTCACGGCGGCCGGGCTGAACAGCGCGGGGGCGATCCGGTTGTTCACGAACGGCGCGCTCAGGGTGATCTGCCGACCGCCGGTGCACGCGGGCGACGTGATCGCCGTGAAGTCGCCCGCCAGCATCTGGGCCGTCGGGACGAACGCGATGTTCGATGCCGGAACCTGACGCCTGATCGTGCCCTGATAGGCGCCGAAGAAGAACAGCCTGTCGCGCACGATCGGGCCACCCAGCGTTCCACCGAACTGATGGCGCCGGAGGCCATCGTCCTCGCGCGTGCCGTCGGGACCGATCCGCGCGAACGGGCTCGTGGCGTTGAAGTGCCGGTCGCGCAGGAACTCGAACACGTTCCCCCTGAAGCGGTTCGTCCCCGACTTGGTCACGGCATTGACGCTGGCGCCCGAGTGCATCCCGTTCTCGGCCGAGAGCCCGCTCGTCGCCACCCGGAATTCCTGAAGCGCGTCGGGAAACGGCAGCGGCAGGTTCGTGTTGTTCTGCGGGTTGTTGTGCGTCGCGCCGTCCAGCAAGTACGCGACGCCGAACGGGAGACCCCCGGCCACCGAGATGTTTACGCCGCCCGGCACGCCGCGGGCCGGTGTCCCGGTCTGGACGGCGGCGCCGGCGAGCACGAGGAGATCGGTGACCTGCCGACCCTGGAGGGGCAACTCAAGAATCCGCTCGTTCTCGACGACCGCGCTGATGCCGGCGCTCCGCACGTCGACGAGCGGCGTCGAGGCTTCGACCGACACCGTCTCTTCGACGCTGCCAACGACGAGTGAGACGTCGATGACGGGTGTGGCGCCGACCTGCAGCACGATGCCGGTCTGCTCGTAGGTGCGGAACCCCGACAGTGCCACTTCCAGCCGGTACGGACCGGTCGGGAGGTTGGGCAACACATAGGACCCTGTATCGGCGGTAACGGCGGTGCGTACCAGCCCGGTCGCGGTCTGCGTGGCGGTGACGGTGACGCCTGGCAGCACCGCACCGCTTTGGTCGGTGATCCGTCCGCTGATCTGGGCTGTCGCCTGCGCCCAGGCGACGGCTCCCGCCAGGAAGAAGCTCAGCGCCGCGAGTGACGAGCCGACCAGTATGCGCTTCATTGCGCGCTCCTCCCTCCTCCTGCGTAACCGCGATGCTCCTAGATGCGCGGATGGTAGCTATCGAAAGACCCGTCCGCTATGTCAAAAGATGTCTGCGAATGTCTCCGATTTGTCTTTGCATGGCGGCGATTTCTGGCGGCTACGCTATGATCGCGGGCTGTCACTCTGGAGGCCCGTCAGGAGAATAACCGGTTCGGGATCGCGGGGGGACACGCGAATCCGTTCGTCCGGCCATAGGACGGGGAAGGCAGTTACTCATGATGCGCGCAAAGGCCCTCATCGCGGCTGTGTTTCTGGGGCTTGGAACGGCGGTCACGGGACAGGGCACCGCCGCACCGCACCCGGAGCAGGCGCTCCTCGAAGACCTGGTCGTGGCCAATCGTATTCTGGCGCGTCAGCTCGACATCCTGGACATTCAGGGGCACACGAGCACGCGCAGCAGGACGAACCCCAATCACTGGTACATGCCGAAGTTCATCTCGCCCGGCGGCGCCACGGTGCCGGACATGATTGAGTACGACCTCGACAGTAAAGAAGTTCATGGCGCGCGCACCGACAACGCCCGTGAGATCTACCTGCACGGCGAGACGTACAAGGCCCGCCCCGACGTGATGGCAATCGTCCACGCTCACACGCCGGAATTCGTGGCGTTTGGGATGAGCTCCGTGCCGCTCTGGAACGGTGACAGCCCGGTCCCCGTGTGGGATATCCGCCCGTTCAACCGCGGGCGCTCTGGCGTGGTCAGCACACCCGCGCTTGGAAGGGCGATGGCGGAAGAACTTGGCCGCAGCGAGGCTGTCCTGCTGTGGGGGCACGGTATCGCGTTGACCGCCGCGTCGCTGCCCGAGGCTGTCAGTCGGGTGGATGCGCTACGCGATGCTGCCCAGCTTCAGCAGGCCGCGATTGCCATGGGCGACACATGGACGCCGCAGACACGCGCTGCGACAGAGGACCCGGCTCGGACCTGGGAGTACCACAAGAAGGCCGTCGTGAAAGCGACCGGCGGACGAGTACCCATCTCGCCGGAGCCGCCGCCGCGGCCCTCCGATCCCGACCGGGCAACCGCGCACGATCTCGTGCTCGCCAATCGCATCCTCGTCTCCGAGGAGCTGCGCATTCTCGATACGCTCGGCCACGTCAGCGTTCGGAATCGGCGCAATCCGAACAGCTATTTCATTGCGCCGCGGGTTGCGCCCGGCGCGGTCACGCTCGCCGACCTCGTCCTGCGCGATTTGACGACCGCACAGCCCGACAGCGACGGACTCTCGATTCATGACGAAGTCTACCGGGCACGGCCGGACGTGGGGGCGGTGCTCTACGCGCGAACGCCGGAGATCGTGGCCCTGACGCATGGATCTGCAAGACTTCGCCCGGTCGTCAACGGTGGTGCGTTCATCGGCAACGGCCTACCCGAGGTCGCCGTGGATCCGCGGAACCCGATTCTGGCGAACCCGGCGCTTGGCCGGCGGGTAACCGATGCACTGGGCAAGGCGGCCGGAGTGCTCCTGCCACGTCATGGATTCGTGCTCACCGCCGGGTCGATTTACAGCCTGGTCGACCGCGCCTACCAGTTGCGCCAGAATGCGATCATTCAGCGGCAAGCGATCGCGCTCCGTGGCCGGGTGGCGTATCTGAACGAGCGGCCGGCGGAGTCCGCGCAGGAGACCGGACCAGGACAGCCAAACCAGGGGCAGCAGCCCGGGCCCACGGGGCCGGCGGAAGGGCGTGCCTGGGTCTACTGGAGCCAGATTGTCCCGCTCGATTGAACGACGCGATGCGGCCCATTCAGCGCTGGCTGCGCTTCGATCCCGTTCTCATCGTCACGCTGGCGCTCCTCAGCGCGACGATTCTCGTCATCTCCCTTCAGCGCAGCGCGTTCGCGGCGCTCGAACAGCAGGCCGCGGTGATCCGCGAGAACATCCTGGAAGAGACCGCGCGCGAGATTGCATTGGAGATTCGTGCGGCGATCGACGAACCGGCCTACGACACGCTGCAGGCTCTCGCCAGGGCCGAATTGCTGCGCGGAGGGGTCCCCCGGGTCTTGCGGATGTACCAGGAGGCGATCCACAAGTATCCGCAGATCGACCGGTTCTTCCTGTGGAGCGAGGAAACCGAGCGGCGGGTCCCCGGAGAAGTCCTCTTCTTCGACGGCGATCGCGCTGGTTTCACGAGCGGCGAGGACGTCGACGCGTCGCCGCCGGCTGAGGCAACGTCCACGGCGTCGGGTACCCACGACGCCTGGGAGGCATTCTGGCGCGACCCGGAGCTGGGCGCGCGGATATTCCGGGGCATGCGCGCGGCGGGCGCGTCGCGGAGGAACTACACGGCGCTGCAGTATCAGCTCGGCGACTGCACCTACGACGTCCTCGCGCACCACTACTGGCTCGAACCCGAGCGCAACCGGTACTTCTTCCTCTTGGGCTACGCCGTGTGCGTGGAGAGGGCCGGCCCGCGTCTGCTCGAGAAGCTGTACGGCGGGAATCGGGCCGACTGGCTGAATCAGAGCAACCGTGGCGAGCGACTCGCCCTGCACATCTTCGATGAACACCAGCGGCTGATATTCGGGTCGCCGCGGACCGATGCGGCCATTGCCGGGCGCGTGTCCCTGCCGGGACGATTCTACCCGGCCCGATCCTCGCTCGCCGGCGCGGCGCCGCCGCGCGAGTGGACGGTGCAGGTCAGCTCGGCCGCCCCGGCGCCCGCCGCCATGCGGACGCAGGGGGTGTGGCTCCTCGGGTTGTCCGTTCTGCTCATCCTCGTCGCCCTGGCGGTCGCCGTACGCGGGCAACAACGCGCGTCGGAGCTGGCCCGCATGCAGGCCGACTTCGTGTCCCACGTGTCGCACCAGCTCCGGACACCGTTGTCACTGTTGACCGCAGTGACCGAGACGCTCGCACTCGACCGCGTGAAGTCGCCAGAAAGGTCCGCCCTGTATCTGGAAATCGTTCGGACCGAAACCAAGCGGCTGTCGACGCTTGTCGAGCGTATTCTCGAGTTCTCGCGCGTCGGCAGTGGAGCGTGCACCTACCAGTTCGAGCCGATCGATCTGCCAAGGCTCGTGCGCGAAACCGTGGGGGCCTTCGCCCGGAAGCCCGCCGCGGACGGTTTCGCGATCCAGGTCGAGGACGACGGCAGCGCGTGCACCGTCACGGCTGATCCGGTGGCGCTGGAGCAGGCGCTCGTCAACCTGCTCGACAACGCCGTGAAGTACTCCGATGAGGCGCGTGAGGTGACGGTTCGAATTCGGCGTTCGGCCGGCGAGGCCGCCATCGAAGTCGAGGACCACGGCCTCGGGATTGCGCCGGCCGAGCGTGCGCGAATCTTCGACAGGTTCTATCGCGGATCCGGCGCCAGCCGTCAGCGGGGATTCGGCCTCGGTCTGGCCGTCGTGAAGCAGGTCGTGCAGGCTCATCGGGGCCGGGTGACGGTCGAGAGCGCGCCCGGACGGGGGACGCTCTTTCGCATTCGACTGCCGCTGCAGACCCCGGGACGCCGCATCCTGGGCTGGGTCAGGTTCCGTACGGCCGGTGCATCGCGACAGCCCGTCAGGCCCGTCTGAACATGGGTGCCCCGCCGTCGGCTGCCGGCGTACCGCACGTGCTCGTCGTCGAGGACGAGCCCGACATGCGGATGCTCCTGTCGGACAACCTCGAGTTCGAAGGCTACGAAGTCACCAACGTGCAGAGCGCCGAGGATGCGCTGACGTGGCTGGAGCGGCATACGTGCGCCCTGGTGATTCTCGATTTGATGTTGCCGGGCATGAGCGGCATTGAGCTGTGCGGGCGGCTGCGCGCTCAGGGGATGCGACTCCCTATCCTGATGCTGACGGCGCGCGCACAGGAGTCCGACCGGGTGTTCGGGCTCGACGTCGGGGCCGACGATTACATCACAAAGCCATTCGGCGTCGCCGAGTTCCTGGCTCGCGTGCGCGCCCATCTCCGGCGCACAACGCCCCGCGCGGAGAGCAGCGAGGAGATTGCCTTTGGCGACGTCAAGGTCCATATCCGACGACGGTTGGTCACTCGCCGAGATCGCCGCATCAGGCTTTCGACCCGCGAGTTCGAGCTGCTCCGGTACCTGGTCGCGCATCGCGGCGAGGTCGTCAGCCGGGAACAGTTGTTACGTGATGTATGGGGCTACGGCGACCAGGCAGTGACACGAACGGTCGACAATTACATCGCGAAGCTCCGCTCTCATCTCGAACCGCGCCCGCACGACCCGAAGTACATCGTGACGGTCCACGGCAGCGGCTACCAGCTGCTCGTCTGAGTGCGGAATCTGCCGCCCGCGCGAGTGGAGACAAATCCGAGACATTTGAGAGACAATGTTTGACATAGGCCGGCCCGTTCCACCTTCTAGAATGGGCCGCCGGCAACCAGACGCATCGGGATCCGGCGCGCGCGGGTTCTGACATCGAATCTTGGAGGCTCTCCACATGACCTGTCCTCACAAGCCCTCTTGGATCCTGGCCGTGCTGTGCGCTTTCGCCGCGGCTGTCCCGGCCCTGGCGCATCATTCCTTCGCCGCCGAGTTCGACGCCAAGAAGTGCTCCGAGATCACTGGTGTGCTCACCAGCGTCGACTGGCAGAACCCGCATGCGTACATCTATGTCGACGTGAAGAGCGCCGCCGGGGCGGCCGAGAGCGTGACGTTCCAGCTCTCGTCGATCTCCAATCTGCGGCGGGGCGGCATGGAGCGCAAGAACATGATCGACAACTTCGGGAAGGTGGTGACCGTCAGGGGATGCGCCGCCAAGAACGGCGAGAAGAACCGGTACGCCGCGTCGTTCATCAAGTTCCCGGACGGCAAGATCTACAGGCTCGGGCAGGACGTGGAAGGTCTCTTCGGCACCAACAACTGACGAGATCGGTCCGGGGCTCACGTCATGGAATTCCTGTACTGGCTTCAGGACAGCGGCTTGGCGACGTGGGTACGCGAGTCGGACGCGCTCGGCTCGACCTTCCCGTACACCTTCCTGCTCGCGCTGCACGCCATCGGTCTCGCCATGCTCGTCGGCCCGAACGTCGCCGTCGACCTCCGTATCCTCGGGTACGGTCGCAGCGTGCCCCTGGCATCGCTGGAGGGCTTCTTTCGGTTGATGTGGGCGGGCTTCTGGCTCAACGCCCTGTCGGGCCTGGTCCTGCTGCCCACGAGCGCCGTGACCTTTCTCACCGATCCGATCTTCTACGTGAAGCTCGGGTCGATTACGCTAGCGGTGGTGGGCCTGCGGCTGATTCACCGTGAGGTGTTCGTTGGGCGCTCGGGGATCGTGACGACGAGGGCGAAGACGCTGGCGGGCGCATCGCTCGCCTCGTGGAGTATCGCCATCGTGGCGGGGCGCCTGATGGCGTACAACGGCAACGTGCGGTGGGCGACGCTGGGCGCGCTCGTGGCGCTGCTGCTCCTGCTGCTCGTGATGACGGCCGGCTGGCGCATGCTCGCTCGCGGCCCCGGCTGGAGCGTGTCGTTGCGGCGAAGCACGTGAGGAATCCAGATGGGACCTTTTGTCGCGTACTGGCTCCGATGGCCGTCCATGGAAGCGCTCATGGGCACGGACTGGGGGTGGTCGCTCTGTGAGATTCTGCACTTCGCCGGGCTCGCCCTCCTGGTCGGAATAGTCGGGATGTTCGACCTGCGTCTGCTTGGAATGGCGAAAGCCGTGCCGGTCGCCCCGTTCAGAAGGTTTCTTCCCTGGGCTGTGGTCGGCTTCGTCCTCTGCGTCGTCAGTGGCCTGTCGTTCGTGACAGGGATCGGGGCCAATCTGGAAGGCGTGCATCCCTATAGTGTCCTGATCTCGAACGGCGTGCATCCGTACAGCGTCCTCATCGCGAACCTCTGGCTTCAGTTGAAGCTGCTGTTCATCGCCCTCGCCGGGCTCAACCTGCTGGCCTTCTAGCTGACGGGCATGTCGAGCGCCGTGGACGACCTGGGGCCGGGAGACGAGGCGCCGCTCGTGGCCAAGGTCATCGCGGGCACGTCGCTGTCCCTGTGGATTGGAGTGATCTGGGTCGGGCGCCTGATACCGTGGGGCCTGTGATTGGCATCCACGACGTGAAGAGCCTTGAGAACCAGCCAAGGGCTTCGCTCTTGATGTCCCGTACGCGCGAGGGAGAAGATGCAAGCCCTTGGCTGGTTGGCCAGTATCTGCTTGGCGCGCTTCGCGCGCCTGGGACCGCTATACGGCTTGTCACGGCGGGTAACAAGATTCTCGTTTGGAGCCGTATAGCGGTCCAACAACCAGTGAGGTCCGCATGACTGCGCGAGTCGGCTATCCGATGTACGTGTGTGCGCTGCTTGCCGCGGCCGCCGTCCTGTCCGGCACGGTGGCTGCCCAGGGGCGGGGAGCGCTTGTCGAGGCGATCGGCACCACGGAACCCGATCCGCTCCCTCCCGGTGGACCCGCGCCGCGGATGGCCGACGGCCGACCGGATCTGTCCGGGGTGTGGTTCTCCGGCGTGATTGGCCGCCCGAGCGCGTGGAGCCGGACTCGCCGGGAACCCCTCGAGGAGGAGCCCGTGCCCTTCCGGCCCGAGGTCAAGGCGAAGCGGGAGGGCATGACGCGGACGGAGGTTCAGTTGCTGAGCCCAGGGGTCAACTGTCTGCCGCTGGGAGTGCCGGGCGTGTTCGTCTCGAATCCGCACCCGTTCCAGATCATCACGATCCCCGGCATGTTCGTGCAGCTCATCGAGGTCAGCAACGACTGGCGCCTCGTCTACACCGACAAGCGTCCGCATCCCGAGTATCCGGATCCCCTCTTCAACGGCAACAGCAGCGCCTGGTGGGAGGGCGACACGCTCGTCATCGACAGCATCGCCATCGACGAGCGGACCTGGGTCATGAACAACGGCTGGTATCACAGCGACCAGCTGCGGATCGTCGAGCGAATCAGACGTCCTTCCAGGAACTATCTCGAATACCAGTTCAGCGCCGAGGACCCGAAGGTCCTGACCAGGCCGTGGACCTCCGCGTGGCGGAAGTTCACGTTGAGTCAGATTTCGGACCAGTTGTTCGAGAACTACTGCACGAACAACCAGAACCCCGAGCAATTCAAGAAGCTGCTCGAGCTGGAGCTGAACCGGAACCGCTGAGCGAATTCCCCGCCTGACCGGCAAGGCCAAGCGCGCACAGGACGGCAAGCGGCTCGGCGCAGGCGCCTGAGTTCCCTCCTGTCCCTTGACTTTGGCTTCAGGCATGACACGCTGAAGCCGAAAGCCTGAAGCCCGAAGCCCGCAGCCCCTCCCCGTTATTCGGCTTTATCGAAAGGAGCCGGACCAGGCCAATCGCATATACAATCCCCAGAATTTCCTGACCTACACAAATCCGCAGACGCCGCGCGCCCTGCAGCTCGAGGCCGTGGTCAGGTTTTGAAGAGGACGAGGATGAACATGCAGCAGATCATTCGAGCAGTCGCGCTGATGATGGCGGCGTGGGTCGCAGTCGGGTGCCGCGCCGCGCCGGCCGCCGGCGGCGGGGAGGGCGCCGCCGACCCGCGCGCCGAGAGCGCCGAAAACGTGCGCCTGGTCGGCTACAACGACCTCCAGGGACGCGAGTCGCTCGTCGTGACGACGCTCTCCGACGCGGCGAACGGGAGTTGGGTGTACGTCGGCCACCACGAGAGCTACTCGGACGGGAAGCCGAAGATGAACCCGATCACCGGCCGCGAGGAGTGGAACGGCACCTCTATTCTCAACGTCGACGATCCGGCCAACCCGCGGCTCGTGTGGCACATCCCGAACGAGTCGAACCGGAACTCCCGCGGCGTCTCGGTCGTCTACGACTACACGTTCGACGGCTCCGGCCGCGACTACCTGATTCGCAACTCCGAGGCGCTGACCGAGGGCGAGACCGGCAGCGATCTCAAGTACCAGATCTTCGACATCACCGATCGCGCGACCGATCCGTCGAAGATCTCGCTCGTCGCCGAGATCACCGGCACGCCGCCCGACTCGTGCGGCCGCGGCTGCGGCGGCAGGTTCATCATCCGCGCGCACAAGGGGTGGTGGTCGCCCGACACCGGCTACTTCTACGCGGCCTCCGGCGAGCCGGGCTTCCGCAACGTGATCGTCCAGATCTTCGACCTCCGCAACCCGCGCGAGCCGAAGTTCCTGGGGCGTTCCTGGCTGCCGGGGCTCAAGGAGGGCGAGGCGGGCTACGAGGGGCAGTACACGCACCATCCGGTCGTCGATGAGGAGAACAAACGGCTCTATGTCGGCTACCGGAATGCGGGCGGTCACATCGCGGGCTTCGACATCTCCGATCCGGCCAAGCAGAAGCTGCTCTGGTCGCTCGACATGAACCCGCCGTTCCGCGGACCGCACACGGTGTCGCCCATCGTGTACGACCAGGTGCCGAACATCGGTCCGAAGGGGCTGCCGCGGACGTACGCATTCGTCGTAGACGAGGCGGGCGGCGCCGCCGACACCGCGCCGTGCGAGAACCCGATCCGGCCCGCCTCCTACATGGTCGACATCACCAACGAGGCGCGGCCGACGACGGTGTCGGTGTGGCAGGTGCCGGTGGGCGACTTCTGCACCCGGGGCGGCCGGTTCGGCCCGCACCAGTCGGCCGAGACGGTCAACGGCACGATCAACCGGTTCACCGACAAGATCGCGTGGCTCGCCTACTTCAACGCCGGCGTGCGCGTCGTCGACCTGTCGAACCCCTTCAGCCTCCGGGAGATCGGCCACTATCTGCCGCGGACGAACGAGAAATCGCATCCCATCGTGAAAGGCCAGCCGGTGGTGATTCAGATGAACGATGTCGACATCGATCACCGCGGCCTCGCCTACGCGTCGGATCGCGTGGGCACGGGGTTGTTCATTCTCGAGTACACAGGTCCCAAGTCAGCAGTCGGCCAAACGACGTCAACGCAAACGAATTGAAGCCCGCCTGTCGTCGCCTCCGGCGGGTCCGCTTCGCGCCACCCACCCTCCGTATGGCTGATTGCGACGCGTCGGCGAGCCCGATAGACAGCCGCAGCTCTGGACGGCTGCGTGCACGCGGGGGTATACTTGGCTACCTTCTTGGCTCAGACAGGCACGCGTTAGCCTGCCCAGCTTATAGAGGGGATGGTGGCAGTCGAATGAGCACATCCGAACAGATTGCGAACGCCGTGCAAATGAGCGAGAAGAGAGCTTCGGGCATGGATCTCAGTTTCATCGGCAAGCCGCACGAATGGGATCCGCGCCGCCTCTACAGCCAGACGGGTGCCGACTGGCAGTTCCGTGTCGATTTCGACCGGCTGCGGAAGGAGCGCCTGGCCAAGCTGCAGGCCGAGATGAAGAAAGAGGACCTCGGCGCGCTGGTGCTGTTCGCGGGGGCGAACATCCGCTACGCGACCGCCTCCTACCAGGGGAACTGGAAGTACAACATCAACATCCGCTACGCCGTGGTGCCCACCGAAGGGAAGCCGACGCTGTTCGAGACGGCGGGGTCCGACCTGCAGTGCGCCAAGATCGACCTGCCGTGGATGGAAGGGCGCATTCGCCCGGCAATCACGTGGCAGTGGGCCGAGGGCGCCGTGCCCTACATGGCCGGGCGCATGGCCGAGAGCGTCGTCGAGGTGCTCAAGGAGCACGGCGTCCAGAAGGAGAAAATCGGGATCGACAACCTCGACATGCCCGCCTTCGAGGCGTTCCAGAAGGCCGGCCTGACGATCGTCAACGGCTGGCCTGCGGTGTCGCGCGCGCGCACCGTCAAGACGCGCGACGAGATCGAGCTGCTCAAGCAGGCGTCGAGCATCGGCGACGCCGCCATGTGGAAGATCAAGTATGAGTGGCTCAAGCCCGGCGTCCGCGAGCGCGAGATCGAAGCGAAGGTCCACGAGTTCATGCTCGAGCGCGGCTGCGAGATCATCTACGACATCATCGTGGCGTCCGGCGGCAACACGAGCCCGTACCGGCGGTGGGCGACCGACAAGCTCATCCGCCAGGGCGACCTCGTCATCGTCGACATCAACGCGGTGGGTCCCTCGGGCTACTTCATCGACTTCGTGCGCAATTTCAAGTGCGGCGGGCCGTACGGCACGAAGATGACGCAGAAAGAGATCGACCTCTATCGCGAGGTCTACGATTCGATGTACGCCGGTATCGAGCAGTTGCGTCCGGGCCATACGACGGCCGACGTGGTGAAGGCGTTCCCCGAGTACGACGACGACAAGTACGGGACCGTGACGCTGCAGCAGTTTGCGCACAGCATCGGCATCACACTCTACGAGGGGATGTGGATGTCGCGGGGCTACTCGTTGAAGTACCCCGCGGAAATCAAGGAGAACATGTACTTCGCCATCGAGACGTTCGCCGGGCACCCGTTCCTCGAGCAGACGTGCCGCCTGGAGGAGAACGTGCTCGTCAGTGCGGATGGCCCGGTGGTCTTCACGCGCATGGAGCACATGGAAGAGGCGATGGCGAGGTAGTAGGGCAGTTGTCAGTTGCCAGTTGTCAGTTGTCAGTTGTCAGGGTTTCGGGGGCCCACCCTTCGCCCCGCGGAAGATTGTTCTAATGGCAAACGACAACTGACTGGCAACTGACAACCGACAACTTCAGAAATGTCCTATCAGGTCGCCGTCGCGGACTCGGTATTCCCCAATCTCGACCCGGCCCGCGAGGTGCTCTCGCGGGTCGGGGCGACTCTCGAGCTCGCCGCCGAGCCGACACCCGAGGCGATTCTCCGCCTCGCGCGCGATGCCGACGCCGTGCTCGTCACCTACGCGAAGATCACGGGCGACATGATCCGGCAGCTGACGAAGTGCCGCGTCATCTCCAGGTTCGGCATCGGCGTCGACAACGTCGACATCTCCGAGGCCACGAAGAAGGGCATCGTCGTCACGAAGGTTCCCGACTACTGCATCGACGAGGTGTCGGACCACACGATGGCGCTGCTCCTGGCCCTCGTCCGCAAGATCCCATTTATCAACAGGCAGGTGCACGCCGGCACGTGGAAGATGCCGAACGTGGTGCCGATCCACCGGCTCCGCGGCAGCGTGCTCGGGCTGGTCGGCTTCGGCCGCATCCCGCAGCTCGTGGCTCCCAAGGCACAGGCGTTCGGCATGAAGGTGATCGCGTTCGACCCGTACGTCGCGCGGGACGTCTTCGCGCGCGCGGGCGTCGAGAGCGTCGATTTCCCGACGCTGCTCGAGACGTCCGACTACGTCTCGATTCACAGTCCGCTCGTGTCGGAGACGACGAATCTGTTCAACGCCGACGCGTTCAAGCGGATGAGGCGGACGGCGTATCTGGTGAACACGGCACGTGGGCCAATCGTCGACGACGGGGCGCTGGCGCAGGCGCTCGATGCCGGCGAGCTCGCGGGCGCGGCGCTCGACGTCCTAGCCCAGGAACCGCCTCCCGCCGACTCGCCGCTGTTCGGCCGCGACAACGTCATCCTCACGCCGCACATGGCCTTCTACTCCGAGGAATCGCTGATCGAATTGCAGACGAAGGCCGCCAAGGAAGTGGCGGCCGTGCTCACAGGGCATGGTCCTTTCAACCCCGTGAATCCTGAAGCACTGCACGCGCAGAGCCGGTGAACCAAACTATGAAGGCCATGGTACTGACCGCGCCGGGAGAGCTGGTGCTCAATGAGGTGGCACAACCCCGGCTGGACACTAGCCGGGTGCTGGTCCGCGTGACCCACAGCGGCGTGTGCGGAACGGATTTCAAGATCTACAGTGGCGCGATTCCCGTTCGACATCCGCTCATCATGGGCCATGAAATGGCCGGCGAGGTCGTCGAGAGCGACGCCGACGCGTTGCGGCCCGGCGACCGGGTGATCATCGACCCGGAGCTGTACTGCGGCGTCTGTTTCTATTGCCGGGCCGGCCAGACCAACCTCTGCCCAAGTGGCATCCTCCTGGGACGCGATGCTGACGGTGGCTTCGCGGAGTACGTTGTTGCTCCGCAAAGTCATGTCTTTCCTCTGTCGGACGAGGTCGACAGCCAGACGGCGCCTCTCATCCAGGTACTAACGACCTGCCTGCATGCGCAACGGCAGGTCGACATCTTCCCCGGCGAATCCGTCGTGATTGTGGGCCTCGGGGTCACAGGTCAAGTACACCTTCAGTTGGCCAAGGCCCGCGGAGCGTATCCTGTCATCGGCATCGAACCAAACGCATGGAGGCGTGAAGTGGCGGAAAAACTGGGGGCGGACGTCGCGCTGCCGCCCGGGGAAGCCAGCATCCACAGCGTCCTTCAAGCCACGAACGGTCGTGGCGCTGACCTCATCATCGAGGCGACCGGGATCGGACCAGCCATTGCGGAGGGAATTGCCATGGCTCGCCTCGGGGCCAGATTGCTGCTGTTTGGAATCACGACCGCGACTGAGGTGCGTTTGCCGTTTTACCAGCTTTATTTCAAAGAGCTCACGCTCTTCAGCTCGCGAGCCGCCAAGAGCGAGGACTTTCCAGCCTCCATCGACCTGGTCGGGCGCGGTGTTGTCCAGCTGAAGCCGCTGGTCAGCGACGTCATGCCTCTGGGGGAGTTGAAGACGGCGATTGGGATGCTGGGGTCAGACAGCGCCCAGCGGATGAAGATCATTCTGGAGCACGGAATCAACCAGTAGTGCAGATTGCTGATTGCTCGATTGACGAGTGTTGATAGTTCAGCAATCAACGACAATCTGCAATCAGCGGATCTGAGATCTGCGATAGAAAACGCGGGAGCGAAGACCATGATGAAAACATCTCGGTTGCTCGGAATGGGGCTGGCCGTGCTGGTGACGCTCGCCGCCGCGCTTCTCACGCCGTCGCCGGCCGCCGCGCAGGGCGCGACGCCGATGCCGCTCGCCAAGGCGGTGGTTTCGAACGAAGTGGCGGCGCGCACGCTGTTCAAGTACCAGATCAGCTCGACCGTCGCGCGTCAGATCGTCGACGCGTGCGTCGAGTTCGCCCGCAATCAGCAGGGCGGCCCCGGCAACTACGCCATCTTCGTGCTCGCGCCGAACGGCGACATCGTCGACGCGCACGTGATGGACGGCGTGGTGCCGATTGGCGTCGAGACCGGCCTGATGAAGGCCAGGACGGCCCTGTACGCCCGCACGCCCTCGCGCGCCGTGGCGGAGCGCTTTCCGACCGTCGAGGGCCGGCTGATTCGCACCGACCTCGGGCGCGAGTCCGGCCTGTCGTACTACTTCGTGCCGGGCGGCGTGCCCATCGTCCTCGAGAACCAGTTGATCGGCGCCATCGGCATCGGCGGCGGCAACATGGACGAGCCGTGCGCGTACTACGCGCTCGGAAGGGTGCTCGGCATTCAGCCGCCTCCGCCGAGCGGCGAGGGGCGCGGCGCCGGGCCCGGTGCCGCGCCGGCGGGCGGCGGCCGCGGCGGCCGGGGGCAGTAACTCTGGAAGCTTGTCAGTTGTCAGTTGTCAGTTATCGGAAGGCCGGTCGAAAGGCCGGCCTTTCGTGTTTGCGCTAACCTTGACTGCCTGACAACCGACAACCGACAACTGACAACCGACAACTGACAACCGACAACCGACAACTGACAATCGACGACTGCCCGAATGACGTATCTCATCACCCAGAGCCTCAACGGCCTCTTCTCCGCGGCGCTCCTGTTCCTCATCGCGAGCGGTCTGACGCTCGCGTTCGGGGTGATGAAGATCGTGAACATCGCCCACGGCTCGTTCTACATGCTCGGCGTGTACGTCGCGTATACCGTGATTCTGCGGACCGGCAGCCTGCTGCTCGGGGCGGGCGTGGCGCTGGTCGTGGTGGGCGCGGTCGGCTTCCTCATGCAGCGCGTCTTCCTGCGCCGGTTCGGCGCCGACCCGCTGCCGCAGATGATGATGACGATGGGGTTTGCGCTGCTGTTTCGCGACCTGGCGCTGATGATCTGGGGCGGCGACCCGTTCACGCTGCCGTATCCCGGCATGCTCCGCGGGTCGATGGAGGCAGGGGAGGTTGTCTTTCCCTACTACCGGCTCTTCGTGATCGCGGTGGCGGCGCTCGTCGGCGTGGCGCTCTGGATGGTGAACGAGAAGACGCTCATCGGCGCCCGCCTGCGCGCCACGGTCGACGATCCGGAGATGGCGTCGGCCATGGGCATCAACGTCGCGCGGCTCTCCGGCCTCGTCTTCGCGGTGGGCGCCGGGCTCGCGGCCTTCGGTGGCGTCATGGGCGGGCCGATCCTCGGCGGCTACGCCGGCATCGATTTCGATCTGCTGCCGCTCGCCTTTGTCGTCGTCATCGTCGGCGGCATGGGGAGCCTGAAGGGCGCGGTCGTCGGCAGCATCGTCGTCGGCATGATCGACAACTTCGGCAAGGCGCTCGTCCCCGAGCTGTCGTACTTCACGCTGTTTGCGCCGATGATTCTCGTGCTCGCGCTGAAGCCGACCGGGCTCTATGGGCGCGCGTAGCTGGCGGCTGCCGGTGCTCGCGGCGCTGGCCGTCGTGCTGGCGGTCGGCCCGCTCGTGCTGAGCTCCTACTGGATCGGACTGCTCACGCAGATCGTGATCCTGGCCATCCTTGCCATGAGCCTCGACATCCTGCTGGGGTACACCGGGCTCCCCTCGCTCGGCCACGCGGGGTTCTTCGGCGTCGCGGCCTATGGCGTCGCGGTGCTGTCGACGACATACCGTACCGACTTCTGGACGTGCGTCGCCGCGGCCCTCCTGATCGGGATCGCGCTCAGCGCGGCGTTCGGCCTGATCGTGGCGCACGTCCGCGACGTGTACTTCCTCATGATCACGCTCGCGCTCGGGATGGTGTTGTGGGGCGTGAGCTACCGCTGGATTCCGGTGACCGGCGGCGACAACGGCATCTCCGGCATTCCCAGCCTCGAGGCGCACGCCGGGCTGCCGGTGACCGGCCCGGCCGCCTTCTATTACGTGACGCTCGTCGTGTTCCTGGCGTGCGCGGCGCTGATGCGCGTGGTGGTGCGGTCGCCGTTCGGCCTGACGCTCCGGGGCATCCGTGAGAACGAGGCGCGCATGAGGAGCCTCGGCTTCAATACCTGGCTGCACTGCTATCTCAGCTACGTGATCGCCGGGGCGTTCGCGAGCGTCTCGGGCGTGCTGTGGGCGTACTACAACGGCTTCGTCAGCCCCACCTATCTCGACCTGACCGCCTCCTCCGAGCTGTTCCTGATGGTGACGCTGGGCGGGCCGGCGACGCTGGTGGGCCCGCTGCTGGGCGCGGGCCTCATCGTGCTGTTGAAGAACGTGATGAGCGCCTACACGGCGCGCTGGCTGCTCATCCTGGGGATCGTGTATATCGTGGCAATCCTGGCGGCGCCGCAGGGGATCTGGAACCTGGGAACTCGGAGGTCCACCTGAGTAGCAGATGAAGAGATTGCGTCTTCTCGTTGTGCTCGCCATTGTCGCCGCGGCCGGGCTGCTGCGGGCCCAGGTGCCGGACGGCCCGATCCGGATCGGCTTCATCGTGCCGCTGTCGGGGGCGTTCGCGCAGAACGGCCGCGACATCCTCAACGGCTTTCTGCTCCTGCTCGACGAGGTCGGCTACCGCGCCGGCGGCCGGCAGATTCAGCTCATCGTCGAAGACGACGAGGCGATTCCGGCGGTGACGCTGACAAAGGCGCGGAAGCTGGTGGAGGCCGACCGCGTGCATCTGATGGCCGGGACGCTGCTCGCCTCGAGCGGGTACGCCCTGACGCCGTACGTCGACGCCCAGCAGATTCCGATGGTGTACCCCGTGGTGTCGTCCGACGACCTCACGCAGCGCCGGCGCAGCAAGTGGATCATCCGCACCGGCTGGACGAGCAGCCAGCCGAATCACGCGTTCGGTGAGTACGCGTACCGTACGCTCGGCTACCGCACGGTGGCCACGGTCGCGCTCGACTACGCGTTCGGCTGGGAGTCGGTGGGCGGCTTCCAGCGCACGTTCGAGGCCGAGGGAGGCCGCATCGTGCAGAAGATGTGGACGCCGGTCTCGGTCCATGACTTCGCGCCGTACCTGGCGCAGATCTCGCGCGACGTCGACGCGGTCTACGCGCTCTTCCTCGGCCGCTCCGCGCTCCAGTTCGTGCGGCAGTACGGGGAGTACGGGCTGAAAGACCGGATTCCGCTCATCGGCTCCGGCACGACGACCGACGAGCACGTTCTGCCGTTCATGGGCGACGAGGCGCTCGGCGCCGTCACGACGCTGCAGTACAGCGCCGCGCTCGACACGCCCGAGAACCGCCGGTTCACGGGCGCCTATCGCAAACGGTACAACAAGGTGGCGAGCTACTACGCGGAGAGCATGTACACCGGCGGCAAATGGGTGCTCGCCGGCATCGAGGCGCTCGGGGGCCGCGTCGAGGACCGCGCCAGGCTGCTCGAGGCGCTCCGTTCGGCGCGCCCGACCGGCCTGCCGCGCGGGCCGGTGGAGCTCGATGAATACGGCAACCCGATCCAGAACATCTACATCCGCCGCGTCGAGCGCGTTGGCGGCGAGCTGCAGAACACCGTGATCGCGACGATTCCGCGCGTCTCGCAGTTCTGGAAGTACAACCCGGCGGAATATCTGCGGCAGCCGCTCTACTCCCGCCGCTTCGGGCCGGCGTCCTGAGAGATGCCAGTGTTGCCCTCACGTACCACCGAGGCACCGAGGCACCGAGAACTTTTTCTTGATTTTCCTCGGTGTCTCGGTGTCTCGGTGGTACGTGGGAGCCGCAGCCGCAACGCATGACCGTTCCAGCTCTGGTTCTCGAGGGTGTGTCCCGGCAGTTCGGCGGGCTTCGGGCGGTCGACGGCGTGACGCTCACCATCGGGGCGGGGGAGCGCCACGCGCTCATCGGGCCGAATGGCGCCGGGAAGACGACGCTCTTCAATCTGATCAGCGGCGAGCTGGCGCCGACGGCCGGGCGCATCTGTCTGTTCGGCGCCGACGTGACGCGGATGCCGCCCGACCGGCGCGCGGCGCTCGGCATTGCCAGAACGTTTCAGATCACGAAGCTCTTCGCCGGCCTGACCGTCCTCGAGAACGTGCTGCTGGCGTGCGAGGCGCTCGACGCGCGGAAGCTCGTCATGCACCGCGCGGTCTCCTCGTACGCGGACCTGCGCGGCCGTGCGGCGCAGCTCATCGAGCGGTTCGGGCTGTCGGCGCTGGCGGGGGAGCGCGCGCGGAACCTGTCGTACGGCGACCAGCGGAAGCTCGAGGTCGCCCTGTCGATGGCCGGCCGGCCGCGACTGCTGCTGCTCGACGAGCCGATGGCGGGCCTGTCGGCCGGCGAGAGCCGCGCGATGCATGCGCTGCTCGAGTCGCTGGATCCCGGGATTGCCGTCCTCCTCATCGAGCACGACATGGACGTGGCGTTTGCGTTCGCCGAGCGGGTCACCGTGCTCCATCAGGGACGCGTGCTGGTGCAGGGGCGTCGCGACGAGGTGAGCGCGAACCGCGCCGTCCAGGAAATCTACCTCGGAGGAGTGTAGGGGCCCGCCTTCAGGCCGGCCCGCGGAGCCATGCTGACGGTCACCGATCTCCACACGTACTACGGCGAGAGCCACGTGCTCCAGGGCCTGAGCCTCACGGCCGCCGACGGGACCGTCACGGCGGTGCTCGGCCGCAATGGCGTCGGCAAGACGACGCTGTGCCGGTCGCTCCTGGGCCTGACGCCTGCGCGCGCCGGCCGGATCGTGTTTCACGGCACCGACATCACCCGCCTGCCGCCCTACCGGATCCACGAGCTGGGCATCAGCCTGGTGCCGCAGGGGCGCCGGATCTTCCCGTCGCTGACCGTGCGCGAGAACCTGGCGATTGCCGCCCGCGCGCCGAAGCGTCCGGCGGGCGGGGCGGGCGCGTCGCGGGCCGTGTGGGACCTTCAGCGCGTCCTCTCGATCTTTCCCAGGCTCGCCGAGCGGGGCGGCCATCGCGGCAACGAGCTGAGTGGCGGCGAGCAGCAGATGCTGGCCATCGCGCGGGCGCTGGTCGCCGAGCCGCGGCTGCTCGTGCTCGACGAGCCGACCGAGGGACTGGCGCCCGTCCTCGTCGCTGAAGTCGCGGGCGTCATCCGCCGATTACGGGAAGAGGGGACCTCGATCCTGCTGGCGGAGCAGAACGCCGCATTCGCCGTCAAGGTGGCCGATTACGCGCACGTCATGAGCAAGGGGAGGGTGGTCCATTCCACGGATCCGGTAGCGCTGTGGAACAATGAGGAAGTCAAGACCCAGCTGTTGGGTGTCCCTCCTTCCGGCGCTGCGTCGCCGCTCCGGCGCGAGTTGTGAAAGAGGATCCGTGTGACATGGTGAAAGTCGAACTCCACGCGCATACCTCCGACGACCCGATCGATCGGATTCCCTATTCCGCCTGCGACCTGATCGACCGCGCAGCGGCGCTCGGCTACGGCGCGCTCGCCGTCACCCTGCACGACCGGCAGCTCGACATCCGTCCGCTGGCCGCCTACGCCGCCGAGCGCGGCATCGTCCTGATTCCCGGCGTCGAGCGGACGATCGAGGGGCGCCATGTGCTGCTCCTGAACTTCTCGGGCGCGGCAGAGGAAGTGCAGTCGTTCGACGACCTCGCGCGGCTGAAGCGCCGTGAGGCGGGGCTCGTCGTCGCCCCCCATCCGTACTATCCGGCCATTTCCAGCCTGTTCGGGTGCCTGAGCCGCCACGCCGACCTGTTCGACGCGGTCGAGTACAACGCGATGTACACATCGACGCTGAACTTCAACGCGCCGGCGGCGCGCTGGGCCTGCGCGCACGGCAAGCCGATGGTCGGCAACGGCGACGTGCACCGCCTGGTGCAGCTCGGGACGACCTATTCGCTCGTCGACGCCGATCGTGATCCGGCCGCCATCTGCCGCGCCATCCGGGCCGGCCGCGTCCGCGTTGTCACGCGGCCTCTGAGCTGGCCCGCGGCGGTGCGCATCATGGCGTCAATTGCGGCGCCCCCCCTCGGGTTCGCACCGCGCCGCCCGCCGCAGCCCGTACTGGGCAGCCAGGTAGCTGGGTAGCTCCATAGCTGGATCGCTGGGCTGTTAGGTTACGCTTAAGGCTTGGTCACCCAGCTACCCAGCGACCGCGCTACCCAGCTACCGATGCTGACGCAGCTTCTTCACGACATCCTCAAGAGCCGTGTGTACGACGTGGCGCGCGAAACGCCGCTCGACCTCGCGCCGCGGCTGTCGCGACGGCTGTCGAACGAAGTGCTGCTGAAGCGAGAGGACCTGCAGCCGATCTTCAGCTTCAAGCTCCGGGGCGCGTACAACAAGATCGCCCATCTTCCCGAGGCGGAGTGGGCGCGCGGCATCATCACGGCGAGCGCCGGCAACCACTCGCAGGGCGTCGCCTTTTCGGCACGGAAGCTCGGGTTGAAGGCGACGATCGTCATGCCGCAGACCACGCCGCAGATCAAGGTGGACGCGGTGCGCGCGATGGGCGCCGGCGTGGTGCTCGCCGGCGACAGCTACGCGGACGCGAAGGCGCACTGCGACCGGCTCGTGGCCGAGACCGGCCGGACGTTCATCCATCCGTTCGACGATCCGCTCGTGATCGCGGGACAGGGGACCATCGGCGCCGAGATCCTGCGCCACAGCCAGGACCGCCTCTGCGCGGTGTTCGTGCCGGTCGGCGGCGGCGGGCTGATTGCCGGCATTGCCGGCTACATCAAGGTGCTCCGGCGCGATGTGAAGGTGATCGGCGTGGAGCCGTTCGAGGCCGACGCCATGTACCGGTCGCTCGCGGCGGGCCGCCGCGTCCGGCTCGACCATGTCGGCATCTTCGCCGACGGCGTGGCGGTGCGCGAGGTGGGCGAGCTCACGTTCCCGATCGTGCAGCAGACCGTCGACGAGATCGTGCGGGTCAACAACGACGAGATCTGCGCCGCCATCAGGGACATCTTCGACGACACGCGCACGGTCATGGAGCCGGCGGGCGCGCTGGCGGTCGCGGGCCTGAAGGCGTGGGTCGCGCGCGACGGGGTCCGCGATCGGTCGCTCGTGGCGGTGCTGAGCGGCGCCAACATCAACTTCGATCGGCTGCGATTCGTGGCCGAGCGCGCGGAAGTCGGCGAAGCCCGCGAGGCGCTTCTGGCGGTGACGATCCCCGAGCGCCCCGGCGCCTTCCGGGAGTTCTGCGCGGCCGTTGGCCGCCGCGTGATCACCGAGTTCAACTACCGGCTGAGCGGCCGCGCGCAGGCGCACATCTTCGTCGGCGTGGCCACCCAGTCGCGCCAGGACGGGATTGCGCTGGCGGCGCGCCTCAACGCGTGCGGCTACGAGACGGTCGACCTCACCGAGAACGAGATGGCGAAGCTCCACGTGCGCCACATGGTCGGCGGCCACGGCCCGGAAGTGCGCTGCGAGCGGCTCTGCCGGTTCGAGTTCCCGGAGCGTCCGGGCGCCCTGACCGAGTTCCTCGACAAGCTGGGGGGACGCTGGAACATCAGCCTGTTCCACTACCGGAACCACGGCGCCGACTTCGGACGCGTGCTCGCCGGCTTCGAGGTCGAGGACCAGGACCTGCCGGCGTTCCGTGCGTTTCTCGACGCGCTGGGCTATCCCTACACGCCCGAGCACGACAATCCGGCGTACCAATTTTTTCTGGGATGATCCTCAGATCCTCAAGGCCACGAACGACGGTTGGGCCACGAAGGACACGAAGTTCACCAAGGTTTTTTGAGCTTCGTGCTTCTTTGTGCTCGTGACTTGGTGATCTTTGTGACACGAACGCGCCAGACTTTGTTTTTCTGCGCAAGGGGCGCGTTAGTGTCACCAAACGTGACAGCGTCCTTTGGACCCAGCGCGGCGTTTTGGTTGCGGCTTCGCCGCGCTGGGTCCTTTGTGGCTGGTACGTCTTCGTGTCCTTGACAGGATTCATGGCGCACGAACCGTTCATGCAGGCCGCCCTCGAGGAGGCGCGCCGCGGCCTGGCTGCGGGCGAGGTGCCGATTGGCGCCGTGCTGGTGGTCGACGGCCGGATCGTCGCGCGCGCGTTCAACCAGCCGATCGGAGCCGTCGACCCGACCGCGCACGCCGAGATTCGCGTGCTGCGCGAGGCGGCGCGCGCGGCCGGCAACTACCGGCTGATCGAGGCCACCGTGTACGTGACGGTCGAGCCGTGTCTGATGTGCGTCGGCGCGCTCGTGCACGCGCGCGTCCGCGAGGTCGTCTACGGCGCGGCGGAGCCGAAGACCGGCGCGCTCGTATCGACCGTCCGGGGGCTCGAGCTCCCCGGCCTCAATCACCGCTTCGCCGTCACTTCCGGCGTCCTCGAAGAGCAGTCGCGTACCCTCATCCAGGAGTTCTTCCGCGAAAAGCGTGCGTCGGGGCGTTGAACGCGTGCCCCTCAGTCACGAACGGTGGCAATATTGACCATGGGTGACCGCGGCTGACCTTCCCGCCCTTCGTGTCGTGGGCCTCACCGGAGTGCCCGAGGTGAAGCCGGGCGACGACCTGGTGGAACTGACGCTGGCGGCCGTGGAGCGCGCGCGCCTGACGGTCGAACGCGGCGACGTCTTCGTCTACGCCCAGAAGATCGTCTCGAAAGCCGAGGGTCGTCTCGTCCGACTCGATGCGGTGTCGCCGTCAGGGCTCGCGCGTGAGTGGGGGAGCGCCTGGAAACGGGAGCCGCGGCTCGTCGAGCTGGCGCTGCGGGAGGCGACGCGGATCGTGCGCATGGATCGGGGCGTCCTGATTGCCGAGACCCGCCATGGTCTGGTGTGCGCGAACAGCGGCGTGGACGCGTCGAACGTGCGTGCGGGCGAAGCGGCGCTGCTACCCGTCGATCCCGACGCGTCGGCGCGGCTGCTGTGCGCGGCCCTGCGTGCGGTGCTGCACGTGCCGATTGGCGTCATCGTCTCGGACACGTTCGGTCGCCCGTGGCGCGAAGGTCAGACCAATGTGGCGATCGGCGTCGCGGGGATGCGCGCGATCCTGGACTATCGCGGCCGCTCCGATGCCGAGGGCCGGACGCTCCAGTCGACGGCGATCGCGGTCGCCGATGAGCTGGCAGGCGCTGCAGAGCTCGTCATGGGGAAGGCGCGCGGGGTGCCGATTGCCGTCGTACAAGGCACCGGGATTGGCGAGGCGGGTCTGGAGGACGGCAGCGGGCGCGACCTCCTGCGCCGCCCTCAAGAGGATCTGTTCCGGTGACGCGCCTCCCGGTCCAAAGCGTCGTTCGGCGGCGATGGATGGCCGCCGCGCTGACCGGGGTGATTCTGATCGTCCTGCTGCGACGCGTCCCCGCCGGCGACCTGCTCGCGGCTCTGGGCCAGGCGGACTACGGCCTGTTCCTCGCCGCGATGATCCCGAACACCGTGTTCTATTTCTGCTGGGACACGCTCGTGCTGGCGGTCGTCCTGCGCTGGTTCCACGGCCCGGTGGGCTACTGCGATCTGCTGCCCGCGCGCGCCGCGTCGTACGTGGTGGCGTTCTTCAACACGAACGCCGGACGCGGCGCGCTCGCTGCGTATCTTACCCGCCGGCTCGGGCTGCCGTTCCTGCAGCTCGGCAGCACGGTGCTGTTCCTGGTGCTGACGGAGTACCTGCACCTGGTGGCGTGGGCGACGATTGGCATCCTGCAGATCGGCGGCGACGTGCCGCGCGAGCTGCTCATGGCACCGCCGGCGCTCGCGCTGCTCTGGCTGGTCGTTTTTCTGTACGCGCGGGCGGGCAGCGGGCGCCCGTCGCTCCGGTGGCTCTTCGCGCCCCGCAACTGGGCGCTGCTGCGCACCTTCCGGCTGGCGCCGGCGCGCCGCTACGCGCAGGTCGTGCTGCTGCGTGCGCCGATGTTCTTCGTGTCGCTCTGCCTGCACGCGGTGGCGGCGCGCGCCTTCGGCCTCGACATCCCCTTCGTCCGGATGCTGGCGTTTCTGCCGGTGATCTTCATGGTGGCCGCGCTGCCCATCACGGTCGCCCGACTGGGGACCACCCAGGTCGCGTGGCTGTTCTTCTTCTCGCCGTACGCCGACGCGCCGCGGCTGCTCGCCTTCAGCCTGGCGGCGCACCTGACCTTCGTCGCCACGCGGAGCGTGCTCGGCGTCGCGCTGTTGCCGCGCGCCTACGCGGATCTCGTGCGGCCGGCGCGGCCCGGCCGGGCCCCGGCCATGCACGCTCCGGCTGGATCGTCGAGCTGAGGCGTCCCTAGACATCTCCTAAGGCCGGACTCGTGACACTTGAAGCAAGTTTTCTGGGCGTCCGGCCTTAGGATCTGTCTTAGGCGCGGCCGCCGTCGCGGCCGCGCAACTAGTAGCGAAGGTTCGCCTGCCCCGCCGGAGCCGTGACTCGGCGGTTTGAGGCGAAGCTTCGCTACCGTCCCCAGCCGGCGGTGTGCTCCGGCTCGATCCTGTAGAGGACGCGCGCCTCGCCGGGCCGGCGATAGGGGTACTTGTCCTGCCCCAGATACTTCTTCGCCATTTTGTCGATGTGATCCTCGGCGCCCTCCTCGGTGATCTCGACGACGCGTCCTCGTACTTCGAGATATCGATACCAGTTGTCTGGATCGACAATCGTGATCGTGACGCGGGAATCGCGGCGCATGTTCCGATCCTTCTGGCGGCCGCGGGCCGAGTTCACCAGCACGTACCCGTCGGCCAGATCGCACCAGACCGGCGTCACCTGCGGGTGTCCGTTGGGCATCAACGTGGCCAGAATCCCGAACGCGGGCTTCTGGAACAGGTCGCGGAACTGTTCTGGAATGGCGGTCGGCATCGTGGATCTCGATGTGCAAGGATGAGGTCGGGCGTGACCTCCAGCGGGGAGATCATCGTCGGCCTGTCGATAGCCGCCAGCGGCGCGCTGTCGCGCCAGGGGCGCGAGGCGCTCGATGGCGCCAGACTCTGGGAATCTTATATCAACCAGAGCGGCGGCATCGCCGTCGCGCCCGATGCGCGGCGGCCCGTGCGCCTGATCTGGCTCGACGACGAGAGCCGCCTCGACCGCGCGCGGCTGAACGTCTCGCGCCTGCTGGCAGACGAGCGCGTCGACCTCCTGCTCGGCCCGTACGGCAGCGCGGCCACGCTGGCCGCCGCGGAGCTGGCCGACCGCCGGGGCAGGATCCTGTGGAACTACGGCGGGGCTTCCGACGACATCTTCAGCCGCGGCTTTCGCCGGCTGGTCGGGATCTTCAGCCCTGCGAGCGACTACTTGCGCGCGCTTCCCGCATGGCTGGCCCGCACCCACCCTTCGCTCCGCCGCATCCTCGTCGCGCATCTCGCCAGGGGGAGCTTCGGCGCACACATCGCCCGCGGGATCTGGGAGGCTGCTGCTGCTGTTGGCGCGTTCGTGGTCGAAGCCGTGCCTTACGGGCCGGGCGCGGTCCTGCAGGTGCTCGACACGCGGCCCGTATAATCGTCTCGTGCCGCTGCCGCTTCAGGTTGGCGTGATTGGGGGCACCGGTCCGGAAGGACGCGGCGTGGCGCTGCGGCTCGCACGGGGCGGGGCGACCGTGGTCGTGGGGTCGCGAGCGATCGATCGGGCGCGCCAGACGGTCGATCGGCTGCGCGAGCGAGCCGGCGAGCTGCCGCTGGATGCCGCCGACAATCGAACGGTCGCGGATCGGTGCGATGTCGTCTTCCTGACCGTCCCGTTCGCGCACGCGGCGGCCATCGTCGGGGAGTGCGCCGAGCGGTTCCGGCCGGGATCGCTGCTGATCGACGTGACGGTTCCGGTGACGTTCGACGGCGGCGCGCCGCAGCTCGTCGAGGTCGCCGAAGGATCGGCGGCCGAGCACATCCGGGGGCGCCTGCCGCGGCGGGTGCAGCTGGCCGCCGCGCTGAAGACCGTGCCCGCGCGCGTGCTGGGCGGCGACGCGCCGCTCGACTGCGACGAGTTCGTCTGCGGCGACTCGGCCGAGGCGCGCTCGCGGGCGGGCGACGTGCTGCGCCTGATTCCGGGGCTGCGCCTCATCGATGCCGGTCCGCTGGCGGCTGCGCGCACGATCGAGCGCATGACGCTGCTGGCGATCGAGATCAACCGGCGCTACAAGGTGCGCGACGCGCGATTCCGCGTGGTCGGGGTGTGAGCACGAGGTAATTTCAATTCAGAACTCCAGGCGCATGCCGAGCTGCGCGATCCGCGGGCCGAGTGTCCGCTTCCGATCGCGGAAATTGACCTGTCCCCAGGTGGCGTTGGTGCGCGGGTCGGAGAATGTGTTGTTCGATCCCAGCACGTTGAAGACCTCGACGATCATCTGCCAGGGAGCGCCGCCCGGGAGGGCAAAACCACGGGCCGCCCGGACGTCCCACACGAACCACGAAGGCTGATGAAAGGGGAAGCGCGGCAGCAGGCGCCCGTCCACCACCGGCCGATCCGGGTGCAGCCCGCCGTTGGTGACGCCGTCGCCGTTGCTGTCGGCAGAGCTGTAGACGGGAAACGCCAGACCCGATCCGGCCCTCCAGATCGAGCCGAGAACAATTCCGGCCGGCAGCGCAGCGTGCAGCCACGCCTTCAACGCGTGCCGCTCGTCGAGCTCGTTGATGCCGTAGTCCCGCTCCAGATCGAACGGGTCGGACGGGCCCAGCAGCGCCTCCGTGTCGCGTTCGGTCGACGCGTTGCCCGTGCTGTGTGAGAGCGTGTAATTGGCGTCGAGCGCCCACCCCCGGCTCAGAGTCTTGCGTACGTCGACGATCATCGCGTGGTAGCGCCCGCGCCCGAAGCTGGCGAGCGCGTTCGCCTGGCCGATGGCGGGATCGGGCCGGCCGGCCGCCAGGATGTTCACGCCCCTTCTGAATTCGTCTACGGCCTCGGGCGGGCGGAGGTTTCGATCCCAGAGCGTCGATCGGAAGCCGCCAATCCGCAGGTTCCGGGAGTCGCTGAACAGATACCCCGCCTGAATCGACCAGTCGGACGTGAGGGCGCGCGTGATCGAGGCGCTGACGTGGAGCACGCGCGGATCCTGAAAACCGGGATCGACGTACTGAATCGAAGGCCGAGGGATCAAGAGCTCGAGCGGCGATCCCGGAACGATCGTCGACGGCAGCACCTCGGGGAACGTGACGCCGAACGCGGCGGCCGGCGCAACGATCGTGCTGCTGGTCACGCCGCTGCCGCGGACGGGGAAGTAGATCATCGGCGTGCGGCCGTAGAAGAGGCCGGTCGCGCCTTTCAGCAGCGTCTCGCCGTTCCCGGTCAGGTCGTAGGCCGCCTCGAATCGGGGCGCCCAGTTGTTGGTGTCGTCCGGAATATCCTGCGGCACCGGCGCGAACGTCAGCTCCGCCGTGTTGCCGGAGCGGCGTGGCGGTCCGACTGGTACCGCCGCGCCGGCGGTCCCCGCGAGCGGCGTCGGGTTCAACTGCGCGTCGTAGCGGAGGCCGGAGGTGACCGTCAGGCGCGAGCCGGGCTGCCACTCGTCCTGAACGTAGAACGCAACTTCCGACTGCCAGAAGCTGTCGAGCCGCGCGGCCTGTTCGGCCGTGGCGCCGCCCAGGCCGAAGTACTGGGCGTAGAGCGAGGGCTGGCGCGCGACGAACCGCTCCAGCGTCGGGAACGTGTAGGCACCGCGCAGCGCGAGCGCGAACGAGTTGTTGCGCATGTTGAACGCGTTGTAGTCGGCTCCCGCGGTGAAGCGATGGCGGCCGCGGAGGTGGTGAACGTTGGCCGACGCCTGGTAGCGGTACATGTCCTGCGTGCCCGGCAGCACCTGCGAGCCGCCGAACGTCCCGGTGTCGGAGATCGTGACCTGCGGACCGCCACCCTGCGCGCGCCGCGGGCGCAGCTCGGCCGCAAACTGGAACTTCGCCTCGGCCAGCACGCGCGGCCCCCAGGAAGCGGCCAGGCTCGGCACGACGGAGACGCCCTGATCCGTGAACGTCTCGAGGTTGTCAGGCGCGCGGCTCAGGATTGGCGGGCCGCCCGCGATGTTCGTGCCGTCGTGGCGTGTGAAGTTGGCTCGGACGCTCAGCTGCTGACCCGCGCCGAGCGCGTGATCGATCTTGCCGAGGGCGGCAGTGACGTCCTCCTCGCGGCCGTACTGGCCTTCGACGGCGCCCAGGTCGGGGATGCCCAGCTCCGGTACCGCCACGCCGCCCACGTTGCGGCCGAAGCGAACGGTAATGGGGGTGGTCTGCCGCTGCAGGTCGGCGGCGACGAAATAGAACGTGCGGTTGAGGATGATCGGCCCACCGAGACTGCCAGCGATCTGATGGCGCACCAGCCCCGCGGGCGGATTCCCGAACGCGTCGTCGGCCGCGAGGCTGTGGTGGCGCAGGAAGTACGCCCCCGAACCGTGCCGTGTGTTGGTGCCCGACTTGGTGACCACGTTCACCAGACCGCCGGTCGATCGTCCGGACGCCGCCCCGAAGCCGCCGGCGCTGACGTGCAGCTCCCGCACGGCCTCGAGCGGCAGGCTGAAGTTGCGCGTCTCGATCGATCCGAAGAGCTCCCCGAAGAAGTTGTTGGTGAAGTCGGCGCCGTCGACGTGCAGCGCCAGGTAGTCGCCCGGCTGGCCGCCGATCCGGAACGTGCCTCGCGTCCCCGTGATCGCGCGGGCCGTCGGCGCGAGCAGCGCGAAATCGCGGTAGTCGCGGCCGTCGATGGGAAGGCGCGCGATCGACTCGTCGCCGACGACCGTGCCGACACCGGCGGCCGCGGCATTGGCGGCCACGGCCGGGACGTCGACGGCCGCCGCAATGCCGGCCACCGGCATGACCAGGTTGAGCATGAGCGCGTTGCCAACCGCCAGGCGCACCACCGCCGTCCGAACAGGAGCGAACCCCTCCAGATCGGCGCCGACCGTGTACGACCCCACGGGCAGCAGCACGCCGCGGTACTGCCCCGCATCGTTGGTGACAACGACGCGCTCGAAGCCGGTGTCGATCTCCCGGATGGTGACGGTGACGCCGGGTACGACCGCGCCCGACTGATCGCGGATGGTGCCGAAGATCTCGCCGCGGTCGAGCGTCTGGGCGCTCGCGCGGGCGGCGGCGCCCGTACATGCGAGCGCCAGCAGCACCACGAGTTCAAAAGGCCGCAGCCTGGTGTGCTTTCCCCCCATGCGACGCGTGCAGCGAGTGTAGGTGAGCCGCGGCCGCTCGACAAGCTGAGGGAGGGCGAGGTGACAACGAACGTTCCCGCCGCGCCCGGGCGCGGCGGGCGCGCGCGGGGCGCAATGCCGGGAGCTCATCCAGCAGTTCTTCCGGGACCGGCGGAGCGCTCCGGACGCCTAGCGCGCGTCCGTTCGGACCCGCCGGAATACGGTTGCTATAATGAGTGTTCGCGTCACTTCAGCGTGTCCGGCTTCAGCCGGACCAGCACTACGAGCCGGAGAGGTACCGAAGTGGTCGTAACGGGGGCGCCTCGAAAGCGTCTTGTCCCGTAAGGGGCACGTGGGTTCGAATCCCACCCTCTCCGCCACATCTAAATAGCTGATTCAGAACAACTTGCGGATCTCACCGTTCACGCTGGGGCCACTGTGGGGGCTTCCCGGGCTTACGATGCCTCGTGCTTCGGTTGTATCGCCGGCATCGGCGATCGTGCCGTCAGAGATCGGAACGCTACCGTCGCTGCGCGTGCCCGATTTACGTGGAAGGCACGCTCCGCGGCGAGTGCATCAAGAAGTCGCTCGACCTCACGTCCTGGACGGCGGCCACCGATTTGATCGCGAAGTGGAACGAGTCCGGCGAGATCGGCGTCGTCAAGCCCGAGATCCCCACCATCGCCGAGGCCGTGGAAAAGTTCCTCGCGGACGCCAAGGCTCGCCACATCGGTTGGGAGACGGCCCGGAAGTACGAGAACTTCCTGCAGCGCCGTTTTCTCGGGTGGTGTGACGCCAAGGGCTACCGCCTCCTGAAGCAGGTCGGCGTCGATCAGCTCCGGGAGTTTCGCGCGTCGTGGACGGACGGCCCGAACTACGCGGCGAAGAATCTCGAGCGGCTGCGATCGTTCTTCCGCTTCTGCGACCAGGCTGAGTGGGTCCGGCGGAACCCGGCGCTCGCCGTGAAGCCGCCAAAGTGCCGGCTGAAGCCGACGCTCCCATTCAGCACGGACGAGATGACCCGCATTCTCGAGGCTTGTGAGCTGTATCCTGGCAATCGCGATCGAATCAAGGCGTTCGTGCTGGTGATGCGGTACTCGGGGCTCCGCATCGGCGACACGATCCGTCTGTCCCGAGACCAGGTGGAGAAGGGCAGAATTCGTCTCTACACGGCGAAGACGGGCCAGCCGGTCTACGTGCCGATTCCGCCGATCGTGGAAGAGGCCCTCGCCAAGATCGGGAGCGGAACACGCTTCTTCTGGAGGGGAATGAACATGCGGTCGGCCGTCGCGAATTGGTCAAGGTATCTGGCGAGCGTGTTTCAGATCGCTGACGTCGAGGGCGGCCGGAGTCACCGGTTCCGGGACACCGCCGCGTGCGCCTGGCTCGCGGCCGGGCTGTCCGTTGAGGAAGTCGCCACGTTGCTCGGCAACTCGCCGAACGTGGTGATCAAGCACTACTCGCCCTGGGTGCTGGAAAGGCAAAAAGTCCTGGAGAAGAAGGTTCAGGCGTCGTGGGCTGCAGAAGGTGCAGCATGAAAGCCAGGAAGGGGGGACTCGCTCTTGACAAGCTTTTTGAGATCGACCGATTTCAAAGAAATTCGCACGCGAGCTGGCCCTCTGGACCCGCGCGATCCGCCCAACACGCGGTCCAAACCTGCAAAGCAACTACAGCGAATCCGCGCGATTTCCCTTGTCGGAATCCGAGCGTCGCTTGGGCAGCCGCTTGGAGCAGCCGGTTGATCGCGCTCTCTCGGGCG
>JACPTI010000020.1 GCA_016192845.1 Acidobacteriota bacterium | reverse complement strand
GGACGACCTGCGCGCCGATCCGCGCTACGCCCGCAGCCGCAACCGCGGCCACAAGGGCTGCCGTCAGTCTCTTGCGCATGGGAGTCATTGCGGTCATGGCTGCTCCTCGACGGCGACGGCGGCAAACATCGCCCGGGCGAGCTCGGTGCCGACGGCGCGCTCGAGGTCGGCGATCGCCTGTTCGAGATCGCTGACGGCCTCGTAATACGCAAGCTGCGCGTCGAGCAGCACGCGTTGGTTGTCGATGAGCGCGAGGAAATCGACCCGGTCGGTCTGATAGGCCACGCGCGAGACTTCGAGCGTCTGCTCCGACTGCGGGACGATGCTCGTGCGCAGGAGGGCCGCACGCTGCGCCGCCGACTGCACGCGCACATACGCTTCCTGGACGGCGAGCCGGATGGCGTTCTCGACCACCCGCTGCTGCGCCGTGGCGGCCTCGATCTCCGCCCTGGCTTCGGCGACGCGTGTATCCAGCCGGCCGCGCGCCCACGGCGCGTTCGGCCAGGAAATCCCAACAGTCGCGGTCCAGGCGTCGCGGTCCCGCGGCATGAGCATCAAACCGCCGCCCACGAAGAAGTCCGGCTTGTACTCGACCTGCGCCGCGGCGAGCGCGGCGTCCGCCCGCTCACGGCGGAGCGCGGCGGTGCGCAGCTCCGGCTGCCGCTCGAGCGCCATCCGCTGCAGCTCGGCGGACGCGGGCAGGACGACGCGCTCGTGGGGTGCCCCAAGCGGCCCAATGGGGGCGTCCGGTGGGCGGTCCAGCAAGGTGTTGAGCTGCGCTTCCGCAATGCGTGCGCGCTGGTCCATCACGACCAGGTCGTCATGGACCTTGGACAGTTCGACCACCGCTTTCAGCACGTCCTGCTGCGAGATCCGGCCCGCGCTGTACTTCGCGGTCGAGATATCGGCAAACTGCCGCAGCAGATCCACTGTTGCCAGATGGATGTCGATTTCCGTGCGCGCGAGGAAGAGCTCGGCATAGACCCGCTTCACCTCATCGATCACCTCGCGCGCGCGAACGGCAATCTCGCTTTCGGCGACCTCCGCCTCCTTCTCCAGGACGGCCGCACGCGCGCGGCGCTTGCCGCGGCCGGGGATGTCCTGGCCGGCCGTGAACATGTACATCTGCGTGTCGGCGGGGTTGATCGAGCTGATCGGCCAGGCCCAGATCTGCGCCTCGAACGTGGGTGGCATCAGGAATCGCTCCTGCGCGGGGCGAAGACGCGCCGCCTCGAACTGCTTCCGTAAGGCGATGAGCGTCGGGTTCTTTGCGAGCGCTTCGTCCAGTGCGGCATCCAGCGTCAGCGGCGGCCCGTCGTACGGGCGCCGCTGTTCGAAGGCATGCAATTGCTCCTGAAGCCGCCGCAACGGAGCGGCCGTGGTGGACTCGGCCCAGGCCGGTACCGCCGTCAGCAACACCGCGATCGCGAGGAGAATTGTTCCAGGCATACGAGAACTTCCGGCCCAAGAAACGGTCACTCCCGCAGGCGGGCCTGGCCTGCGAGGCGCTCCGACGACGCTGCAAGAATGGACACCCTGGTACGCACCTCAGGCGTACTCGAGTGCAGGGAGGGCGAAGGGCTAGATCAGAAACGACGCGAGAAGGACGTACTTGGGCGGGGAGGCTTGCTGAGTCAGGAATCGGTCGAGAGGGAAAACCGGACGCGCGCCCGGCGAAGACGCCAGGACGACGATGCTGCTTGCCGAGGGCACCGGTCGCGCGATCTTCGCGATCGGTGAGAGAGACGTTCCACGATCGGCTGGACCATTCGACTGCTCCGCCATCGCGCAGCAGTTGGTCACCGTCGCTTCGGCCGCCAGCGATCCAAGATGCGCGCAGCAGGCGTGGCGATCGGCGGTCGAGCTCGACCAGCCGGCACACGCGGCGAGCGCGGGCGCCGCAGCCGTCGCGACCAGCAACACCACAGTGCAACCGGCGGCAAGCCAACGGAAGGTCAGCACGTCCCTATGGTACCTCACATCCCGCGCGCGCGCATCTTCCACCCGAACCCGTCCTTCGGCCGCTGCAGGCTCGTCATCCGCACGCGATGGTCGGTGGGCTCGCGTCCGGGCCGCCCGCTGATGATCACGTAGTCGCCCAGCTTCAGCGTCTCACGCGTCACACCCTGCCCGCCGAGCTCGGTCGCACCGACCCACTCCACCGCGTACCGCACGAGCGACCCGTCCTTCTCTTTCACGACGACGTGGACGAAGGAATGTGGATTGCGGAGGACGATCTGCGCGAGCTCGCCCTGGATGGTGACGGTCCGGTCTTCGAGGTAGATGTCGGGAAACGAATGGTGCGCGCGCGCCGGCGCGGCCATCGCGCACGCCGCAAGCACCCCAACGCGCAGAATCCGCGCGTTGGGGACCCCGCCTCCAGCCGCCAGGAGCGCAGCCAGAACACGCTTCATGGGCCCCTCCCGAGACTCCCCCATGGTAGTCGAACGGCGCTCGAATCCCCCCTGAAGAGTACCTGAATTCTTCGTCAGGAATTGATCCAGTTCAGGCAGAAAAGCAGCTCGTTTCGATGTTTCTGGAAATATGGTATCAATGTTCCATGGGCACTGCGCCGCGCGACGCCGCCGTCACCCGCTTCGCCGACATGCTCGCCGCCATGGGCGCCGAGCCGCGCCTGCGGATTGTGCGGCTCCTCCTGGCGGCCCATCCCACCGGGATGGTCGCCGGAGAGCTCGGCAGCGAACTGGATCTGCCGCCCTCGACGCTCTCGCACCACCTCGACCGCCTGAAGCGCGAAGGGGTGGTCACGGTGCGCCGCGACAAGACGTTCCTCTGGTACACGGCCAACACCGCGGCGCTCGAGGATCTCCTTCGATTCCTGTACGCCGAGTGCTGCACGCGGAACGACGCCTGCGATCCGGCGCACATCACCCCGGAAGATTCGTGATTTGCCGATTTGTGATTCGTGATTTGTGTGATTTGCGATTTGTGCCTTGTGCCTTGTGCCTTGTGCCTTGTGACTTGTGACTTGTGCCTTGTGACTTGTGCCTTGGAGACAACCCATGGAGAATCTCATCGACGCCGTCCGGGACCGGTATGCGGAGGCCGCGCGCAGGGTCACGCGCGGCGAGGCAGCCAGCTGCGGCTGCAGCCCCTCGAGCGCCACGGCCTGCTGCGACCCGATCACCTCGAACCACTATGACGCGGGCGACGCGGCCGCGGTGCCGGAGACCGCCCTGCGGGCATCGCTTGGATGCGGCAACCCCACGGCCCTCGCCCGGCTGCACGAGGGAGAAGTCGTGCTCGATCTGGGAAGCGGCGGCGGCATCGACGTCATCCTGAGCGCCCGGCGCGTGGGGCCGACGGGAAAGGCGTACGGGCTCGACATGACCGACGAGATGCTCGCGCTCGCGGAAGAACACCGGCGCAAGGCCGGCGTCACCAACGTGGAGTTCCTGAAGGGGCAGATCGAGGAGGTGCCGCTGCCCGACGAAGCGGTCGACGTGATCATCTCGAACTGCGTCATCAATCTGGCCGCCGACAAGGAGCGGGTCCTGCGCGAGGCGTTCCGCGTGCTGAAGCCGGGCGGCCGCCTTGCCGTGTCGGACGTCGTCATCCGCGGCGAGATGCCTGCGGCCCTGCGGCGGTCGATGGAGCTGTGGGTCGGCTGCGTCGCCGGCGCACTCACGGAGGACGAGTACCGCCGCACGCTTGAAGCGGCCGGCTTCACGGAGGTCGAGCTGGAAACGACCCGGGTCTACGAGCTCGAGGACGCCCGGACATTCCTGACCGGGTCGGGGCTGGACGTCGACGAGCTGGCACCGCTCGTCCAGGGGCGCGTCACCAGTGCCTTCGTGCGGGCGCGGAAACGACTCAAGTCGGCGGTCGGCAGTCGGCAGTAGGCAGTTCTGCCAGCATCTGCTGCCCGGCTGCCTACTGCCTACTAAGATCTCGGCCAGAGCGCGCCCTGGGTGCGCGGCACGTTGCCGATGCCGCGGTAGATGAACTTCTGGATCCGCTTCCCTTCGTAGGTCTCCGTCGTGTACAGGTTGCCCTTCGAATCGGTCGCGATGCTGTGCACGCCGTAGAAGAGCCCGGGCTGCCGGCCGCCGTCGCCGAACGCGGTCAGCTCCTCGAGCGTGTCGCGCCGCAGGATGCGGACCTTGTGGTTGCGGCCGTCCGCGAGAAAGATGTAGGTCTGCTGTTGATCGCGGGAGAACGCGATGTCCCACACCGATCCCTCGCCGAGGCTCCGGCGGGCGATGAACTGTTCCTTGACGAACTTTCCATCCTTCTGGAACACCTGGATACGGTCGTTGGCGCGATCGCACACATACAGCAGGCCGTCGTTGGCGAGGTTGGCGCAGTGCACGGGATTCCGGAACTGCTGCGCCGGCGGCGCATCCGGGTTGTACGGCCCCAGGTTCGTGTCGTCCGGCTTGTTGCCGTACGCGCCCCAGTACCGCTTCATCATGCCCGTATTGGCGTCGAGGACGGCGACGCGCTTGTTCAGGTAGCCGTCGGCGATGAACGCCTCGTTGTCGCGCGGGTCGACGAAGATCTTGGCGACGCGGCCGAAGTTCTGCCGGTCGTTGCTGTTGCCGGCGTAGGTCGACAGGCCCTCCGCGTTGGTGGGCCCGCGGTGGACACCGGCCTTCCCGTACTGGGCGATGAACTTCCCGCTGCGGGTGAACTTCAGGATGTGCGAGTCGCCTGCGCCGTTGCCGCCGATCCAGACGTTCCCCTGGTGATCGACGAAGATGCCGTGGTTCGACTGCGGCCACTCATAGCCCTGTCCCGGCCCGCCCCACGAGGAGACGAGATTGCCGTTCGGATCGAACTCCAGCACGGGCGGCGCGCCGGCGCAGCACTCGCCGGTCGGCGGCTTCAGCTCGAGGCCCTTCTCGTTGTTGCTCAGAGTCGCCGAGCTGCGGTGGATGATCCACACATGGTCGCGCTCGTCGACCCAGACGCCGATCGTCGAACCGAGCACCCAGTGGTTCGGGAGCGGCTTCGGCCAGAGCGGGTCCACCTCGAACCGCGGCGCGCGCACCATGCCGCCGTTGGTCTGCGCGTCGACGGCCTGCTGCAGCAGCATGTCCGCGGCCGCCAGCACTCCCAGCGTGATCACCAGGAGCGCCCCGACCCGTAGATGCCTTCTCGCCATACGCCTCCTCCTTACGTTGCTGGATGCTACTACAGGTCCGGCTAAAGCCGGACACTACGACCCACTTGCTCGCGTACGTAGCGTCCGGCTTCAGCCGGACCAGGCCCTTCCGCCTTCCGCCGAAGCAGCACGCGCGCGACCCATACCACCGCCGCCACCGCCACCAGCACCATGGCCGCGCGCACCAGCCACAGGAGCAGCACGGCGTCGAGGGCGGGCAGCGGGAACTCCAGCAGCCGCGCGCCGCGCTCGGTCATCCAGTGCCACGCCGTGTGCGCCACGATCACCGACAGGATGATCGTCCCCAGGCGCTCCGCGACCACGAAGCGGAAGAGGAGGTTCAACGCCGGCACGATGGCGGCGAGCACGAGCAGCTGGCCCAGCTCCACGCCGACGTTGAAGGACACGAGCGACAGCAGCAGGTGGGAGCCGGCAAACTGCAGCGACTCGCGCAGCGCGAACGAGAACCCGAAGCCGTGCACGAGCCCGAACGCGAACGTGATCAGCCAGCGGTGCGCCAGGCTGGCGCTGACGATGTTCTCGAGCGACATGTAGACGATGGAGGTGGCGATCAGCGTCTCGACCAGCGGCGGGAACCAGAGGCCGCCCGGCCCCAGGTTGTACGCCGCGGCGATGAGCGTGACCGAGTGGGCGACGGTAAACGACGTCACCACGATCACCAGCATCCGCACGCGCCGCAGAGGAATGACGAGGCACAGCAGGAACAGCAGGTGGTCGATGCCGCCGAGGATGTGCTCGAAGCCTGAGTGCACGAACCGCGCCGCCGCCTGGTGCCATCGCGGATCGAGCCGGACGATGCCCGGGTCGTCGTGCAACTCGAACGCCCGCTCGCGGCCGTCGGGCGTCAGCAGCCGGAGCGCGATCGTCACGCGCTGGCCGAGGGGCCGCAGGCCCGGATTGATCGCAAAGCGTGAGGTGTCGGAAGAAATAGCGTACTCGAGCCAGACGTCGAGGATCCCCTGTTCCCAGTACAGATCGGTGCTCTCCGGCAGCCGCGGACCGCGGAGGTGGGCCACGGCTGTGTCGTATGCGCGAAACGACGTATCCGACGGCAGCGACACGCGGACCGCGACGATCTCGAGGTTGCCGAGGCGCGTATCCTCCTCGTACAGGGCGACCTCGCGCGCGATCCACACCGTCGCCGCCGTGCGCAGCGCGTCGTCCACGCGCGTCAGGTCGAGGTAGCCGCGGTCGCGCTGCGGCACGTCCATGTCGCGCATCGCCTCGAGCGGCACCCGCACGAGCAGATGGAGCCGCTGTCCGTCGGGCTTGAGGAACGCGTGGACGATGACGTCGTTCGGGATGTCGTGGGCGATCGGGCGGGCTGACGCCGCGATGACGAGCGTAATTGTTGCGACCGCAAGAACCCGCAGAGACATCGAAGCCTACACCGGTCTTCGCCCCCACGGAACACCGAGACACTGAGACACCGAGGCCTTTTTTGAAATGAATTCCTCGGTGTCTCGGCGTCTCGGTGGTACGTGGGGGGAAGACATTATCGGATCAATTCGACGTCGTGATCGCGTCCTGCGGCAGCCGGAACGCCAGCAGCTCGCCGCTGTAGTTGGCACCGCTGACGGCCACGACGAGATACTGCCGCCCGTTCAGCATGTACGTCATGGGCGAACCGGTCTGCGGCGCCGGCATGTACACCGCGCCGACGTCCTGGCCGGTTGCCTTGTCGTACGCCCGCAGCATCGCGCCTCGCTGCCCCGGCGGCGTCGTGAAGAACCCGCCCTCGCCGGCAATCACCAGCGTCTTCGTCGTCAGCACGCCGATGCGGCCGATGCGGCCGGTCCGGGGGATGTTGAGCCCCTTCAGCGCCGGATGGTTGCGGATGTTGTCCGGCGTCTCGCCGTGCGGAATCTGCCAGACGATCTCGCCGCGGTTGAGATCGATCGCGGTGATGCGCCCGTAGGGGGGCTTCACGATCGGCAGCCCCTGCACGGTCAGCGGCGGCGGGCCCGCCTCCTCCCCCGCCGCTCCGGCGGGAGCCGCCGGCCGCGGCGGCTCGGCGGGGTTCTGCGCCGTGCCGCGAATGTAGCGCATGTCCGAGCGCTTGCCGTCGGACTCGACGAGGCCGAGCTGCGCAATCTGCGTGATCGAATAGATGTAGAGGTAGTTCGTTTCCGGATCGAGCGATCCGCCGTACCAGTTCACGCCGCCCGTTGTCGACGGCATCATGAGCGTCGCGAGCGGCCCTTCCCACTTGCTCACGACCGGCGGTGTGAACAGCGGCCCGAGCTTGTAGCGCGAGACGATCTTCACCGCTTCCGCGCGCAACTCGGGCGTGAAGTCGATCAGGTCATCAATCGTCACGCCCTGCCGGTCGAAGGCGGGCGGCTTGGTCACGAACGGCTGCGTGGGGCTCGTCTTTTCGCCGGGGATGTCCGCCTGCTCCACCGGCCGCTCCTCGATCGGCCACACCGGCTGGCCGTTGGTACGATCGAGCACGTACACCCACCCCTGCTTGCTCGGCTGCGCGAGCGCCTTGATCATGCGGCCGTTGACGGCGATATCGGCGAGGATTGGAGCGCACGGAATGTCGAAATCCCAGATGCCGTGATGGACGAGCTGGTAGTGCCAGCGCTTCCGCCCTGTCTTCAGTTCAACGGCGACCACGCTCTCGCCGTACAGCCCGTTGCCGGGCCGGTGGCCGCCGTAATAGTCGCCGGTGGGCAGCTCGACCGGCAGGTACACGAGCCCCAGCTCTTCGTCCACCGTCATCTGCGCCCACACGCCGGTGTTCCCGTTCACCGGCGCCGACTCGTTTTCCCACGTCTCGTAGCCGGGTTCGCCGAGCCTCGGAATGGTGTGGAAGATCCAGAGACGCCTGCCGGTCCGCACGTCGTAGCCACGAACGTATCCCTTCACGTTGTTGTGCGTGCGCGGGATGCTGCCCGGCAGGTGCGCCGCCCCCACGACCACCACGTCGCCCGCAATCACGGGCGCCGCATGGAGGCCGATCTCCCCGGTGACCAGATCGATGTCCTGGTCGGCGCCCATCTTCAGGTCGACGATGCCGTTCCGGCCGAAGCTCGGGGCCGGCCGGCCGGTTCTGGCGTCGAGCGCGATCATCTGGTAGCCGGGCGTCACGTAGACGATCCGCTCCTCGCGGCCGTCGGTCCAGTAGGCCAGTCCGCGGCCCGACAGGCGGCGCGGCGCCCCTTCGCCGCGTTTGCCTTCGTTCAGGCTGTACATCCAGAGCATCTCGCCGGTCTCGGCGTCGAGCGAGACGACAGCGCGGCGGGTGCCGGCCGTCGTGTAGAGCTTGCCGCCCACCATCAGCGGCGTCGACTGGAAGTTGAACTCCGGCCGCGGCCCGAGCGCGTCGGTCTTGAAGCGCCAGGCGACCTCGAGCTTCGAGAAGTTGTCCTTGTTGATCTGATCGAGCGGGGCGTACCGCGTGCTGCGAAGATCGCCGCCGTAGGTGCGCCATTCTCCGGAAGGCGCGCCGATCGGCGCCGATCCGCGGTTCTGGGCGAAGCTCGCCATCGACGCGGCCACGGCCAGCGCCATCGTCAGCACCATGCGGCTCCTGCTCATCACACCCTCCAGCGCGGGGTCCCCAGCGCGCGGTTTGTGCGCGCTGGGGTGCCGGCGCGTGTCCCACAGCGCGGATTCTACGCCAAAAGCATTCGGGTCGTTCGGATCGTTCGAGTCGTTCACGTCGTCTTGCGAATGCGCACGCGGCCGACCTTGTTCACGCCGCTGTAAGCGAGCAGCAGATCCCCGTTCGGCGCAGTCACCATGTGCCGCACCACGCCGCCGCCACTCGGAATCTTCCACGTCTGGACTGTTTTCGTCGCGGGATCAAAACGTACGAGCGTGTTCGGCTCCACGCCGGACTCGCTGTACCAGACGGCGCCGTCCGGCGTGACGCTGATGCCGTAGGGCTGCGCCTGCGGCCCGGCCGGCGACGGAAATTCCTGCACCTGCTTCGTCTTCAGATCCAGACGCCCCAGAAAGCCTCGGGCGAAATCGGTGTACCAGACGATGTCGTTGGCATCCACCGCGATGCGGCGCGGCCGCGCGCCCTCCGGCAGCGCGTATTCCGTGATCTCCATCGTCTTGGGATCGATGGCGCCGATCTTGTTCGTGCGGAAGAGGTCGAACACCGGCGTGCCGTTCGACAGGACCACGATGCCGTACGGAGCGGCACGAGGCGTCGGCGGCTGCTTCAGCGTGATCGCACCGGTTTTCGGATCGAGCCGGCCGACGAAGTTGCCGCCCTGCACCGTGAACCAGAGAATGCCGTAGCGATCGAAGATCAGCGTGTGCGGATCGCGCGCAGCCGGATCCGGCATCTTGTACTCCGTGACCTGCCCCGTCCGCGGATCGAGCTTTCCGACGAGGCCGGCGGCGTTCCCCGTGTACCAGATATTGCCGTCGCGGTCCGACACCAGGCCGTGCGGCCCGTGGCGGCCCGGCAGCGGGAACTCACGAACCTGGCCGGTGTTCATGTCGACGCGCCCGAGCGTCTGCGCCCGCTGGCCGGTGTACCAGAGCGTGCCGTCGATGCCGAAGGCGGGATCGTGCGGATGCGCGTTCGGGGTCGACGTATTCCAGTCGCTGAACTCCACGTCGACCTTGACGCCGCGCTGGCCGGACACAGGCGCAGCGAGCGCGACGCAGACGAGTGCCGCGGTTGCCACGGACGCGAGCGAACGTGAGCGCATCATGGCTCCTCCTCTATAATCGGCGGGTCTCAACGCCCGCCCGATGCCTAGAATCCACAACGGCAGCGCGAGCATCGTCGCGGTGGCGCTGGCGTGCGCCGCGCCGCTGGCCCTGCTCGCGTCAGTCAACAGCCTCGTGCCGGCCCGGACCGGCGGTTTCGGCGAAATGACCTGTCATCAGTGCCACTCGAACAATCCGCTCAACGACCCCGCGGGCCGGCTCACGCTGGCCGGTGTTCCCGCCTCGTATACGCCCGGCCAACGATACCTGATTACCGTCTCAGTGGCACACCCGCAGCTCGTCCGGGCGGGATTCCAGTTATCGACGCGCTTCGAGTCCGGCGACAACGCCGGGATGTTCCACCCCCCCGACGACCGCACGGAGGCGGTGCCCGACGACGCCGGCCGCATTATCTACATGCAGCACACGCCGGCCGGCACGGAGGTGCCGACGCCCGGCACGGGACAGTGGACGTTCGAGTGGACGGCCCCCGCCGGCGACTTGCCCATCGCCTTTCACCTGGCCGCCAACGCGGCCAACGGCGACGGCCTGCCGCGCGGCGACTTCATCTACACGGCGACGGCGATATCTGTCGGCGGCCCGTAGCGTACGTGGCGTCCGGCTTCAGCCGGACCAGCGAACCGAAGCGCGCGCCGTACGGGTGTGGGGCGCCCCTTCACGGGGCGCCAGGCTATCTCGGCCTCTGCCGCTTGAGCACCGCTCCGGCCGCCGGACCGACTGGTCGAGACATTGTAAATCGGCCTGGCCTTTGCTCCCGTCAGGCAGTTCCGGGTACTCGGTGTATTCGAAGCCGCCCAGGCCGGAGCCGTCGGTATCCAGCGAGTCGAGTACACGCCTTCGATCACCTTGTGCGCGATGCCACCGCCGAAACTGGATGTGCGGCGGCTCCGGAAATTGCCGGAGCGGTCGAACTGGATCTGGCCCACACAGTAGAAGGGAAACTGTCCAACGTCGAACACGACATGCTCTACAAGAATTCCAGCAAGACGATCGGGCAAATCGGCCGCGAGCTCGGTGTAAGTTGGGTACTCGAGGGCAGCGTCCGGCAGTGGGATGGCCGAGTGCGCGTCAGCGTGCGACTCATCGAGGTGAGGGACCAGACCCAGCAATGGGCCACCACGTTCGAAAGCGATCTGGGCGACGTGCTCCAACTGCAGGTGCAAATCGCGGAAGCGATCGGCCGAGAGCTGGCGGTCGCATGGCCACCGGCAGCTCCAACGCCGCCGATCCAGACGGCGTCGGTCGACCCCCGAGCGCTGACCGCATTTCTGAAGGGCCGGCACAGCTTCAACCAACTGACGGCGAGCAGTCTTCGGAAGGCGATAGGCGACTTCAACGAGGCGCTTCGCGTCGCTCCTGATTACGCGCCGGCGTATGTCGGCCTGGCGGACTCGTATCTGATGGAGGGCTTCACGAGCGCATCGGGCTTCGACGCGTGGGCCCAGGCTGCGACGTATGCTCGTAAAGCGGCTGATCAGGATGATTGGTTTGAATTAATCGTGTCGTATCGGGCGTCGGGCTTCCAGGACGAGAGAGTCGGAGCCCGGGTCCGGCTAAAGCCGGACACTACGTGCGGCAACTTCATCTACACGGCTACCGCGCGTCTCCGTCCAGCAGCTGCGCCGCGGTAACGAACCGCGGTGCGATGTCGACGGGCACATCCGCCAGGCGGTCGAGGACGGCCTGCACCGGGGGGCGGACAACCGCCAGCCGCTCGATCATCTGTCTGGCGTCGTCGTGGCCGCCGACCGCCTGCAGCGTCATGATGTCGCGCGTCAGATCGACGACGTTCTGCCGAATCCGATCCGGATTGACGGCAAAGGTGCCGTCCGGCGCCACCGCCACGCCGCCGTTGTCGAGAAAGTAGTTGAGCTGCATGGCGACGCCGCGGCCGTGCGCCTCGTTGATGCCGAACCGGATCGAGCGGAACATCGACGCCAGATACGTGGTGTACATGGTCGCGCCGAGTGCCTTGTCGAGCTTGCCGCGGTCGACGAGGAATTGCAGCGCAAAGAGCCCCGAGACGTCCGCTTTGGCCTCTTCAATCGCGCTGTAGGTCTCCTTCAGCTCCTGACGCACCGTCGTCGCCCGCCCGCCCACCGTGATGTTGTGCGGGCCGAGACCGTGCATCAGCTCGTGCATCAGGATGTGGGTGAAAAACGCCTCGAAGGTGACGTTGGCCTGATCCCGGGTGGAGAGGGCGACGCGCGCGATCGGCTGGAGCACCATCCGGAACTTCGCTTCCTGGTTGTTCTTCAGCATCACGCGCTTGCTGCCTTTCTCGGCAATCACGCGCTCGTCGTTCGGCAGATTGAAGGCGGCGGTCTGCACGCCCTTGTTCGCGTCGCCCGAGGAGAACACGGTGTTGACGACGCGGATCGGCGCCATCGCGCCGAGCTTCGGGTTCCTGAACTTCGGATCGATCGGCAGGTTGTTCTCGATCTCCTGCAGCTCGGAGCCGAAGCGCGCGAGACGGGCCGTCTCGGCGTCGTCGCGGATCGTGATGAACGCCTCGAAGGCCGCCTTGTAATTGAACCACTCGTCCTCGTACACCTCGTAGGGGCCGATCGTCGGCTCGATGCTGGCGTCGAGCTCCATCCACGCCACGTCGCTCGCGTAGTAGTCGTTGGTCAGCAGCGCGTCGGCGCGGCTCTCCAAATATCGTCTGAGCGTCGGCTGGCTGGTGAGTGCCGCCGCCTCGCGCAGCAGCGACGCGACCCGGCCAAGCTCGCCCTGGTATTCCAGGCTGTACGGCACGGCCGTCAACCGGCCGTCCGGGCCGCGTCGAATTGTCGTGAAGAAGCCGGTCGCGCGTGCCCGTTCGGCCGCGGACAGCGCCTTCAGCCAGGCCTCGACGTCCTCCTTCGTGGCGGCGGGATAGAAGTTGGCCTGCGGCGGCTTGGCGGGAACGCCGGGAATGAACGGCTCGTCGTGATCGAGGCGCGACCAGGGTCCCTTGTTGATGAGGAAGTACCGCAGGCGCGCCTGACCGAGCTCCGAGCGGTCGCCGACGAGTGAAAGCAGCAGCGTCTCGTTGCCGGCCCACACCTGACGAAGGAACAACGCGTCGAACACCTTCGACGCGTCGACGAGCCTGGCGAGCGCCTGCCGCTCGTTCGGCGGCAGCGCGGCGATGTCCGCCGTGAGGTCAACCGGCGCAAAGCGCGCCGTCATGCGTCGAAGCTGCTGCACCATCGGGGCTCCAAACGAGAATTTTGCAGCCGCCGTGACAAGCCGTATAGCGGTCCTAGGCGCGCGAAGCGCGCCAAGCAAATACTAATGCACGCCGGAGCTCGTCTGCAGGGCGGCCGGCTCCGCGCCGAGCCGCCGGATGGCGGTCTCCCACATCTCGTCGGCGGGGACGCCGAAGATCAGCCCCGGGTCGACCCCGGTTGTCAGCCAGGCGGATGCCGCCAGTTCCTTGTCGAGCTGCCCCGGCCCCCATCCCGCATAGCCGACGCGCACCCGCGCGCGCGACGAGGGGGGCGCCTGGAGCAGCTGGAGCGTCAGCTCACGTGAGACCGAGAGCAGCACGCCGGGACTAATCTCCCGCTGCTCGTCCTCCGGTCCCTGCGCCTCCGACATCAGCACCCACGTGCGCTGGAGATCGACGGGCCCGCCGACCCAGAGCCGGACGTCCGGGTCGATGCGCACGGGCGGCTCGGTCCGGATGAGCTGCCAGGCCGGCTCCGACATCTGCCGGTTCACGACGAACCCGAAGGCGCCCTGATCGGTGTAGTCGCACAGCAGAACGACCGTGCGGGCAAAGTTGGGATCGGCCATCTGAGGCATCGACACGAGCAGGAGGGGTGCGGTCGACATGGGTGGATCTTACCCTGTAACTCAAAACGCAAAACTCGGACCCAAGATTTGGACTTCAGTTTTGCGTTTTGAGTTTCCGCTCAGCGGGCGTGTTCGCGCACCATCGGGCCGTTCACCGAGGGTCGATCGGCGCCGGCCTCACCGAGCGCGGCCATCGCGTCGCGATCGCCGCTGTTGCCGATCGCGATCGCGACGTTACGCCGCAGCCCGGTCAGCTTCGCGCGGGTCATCGCGCTCCCCTTCAGCAGCGCGCGCAGGTCGTCGTCGGTGCGGCGCCACAGCGCCGCCAGGGCCGGCCGATGGAGCCCCGCACGCGGCTGCCACGCCGGATCGGGCGAGACCGGAGCGGCCTGATTGTACGGACAGACGTCCTGGCAGATGTCGCAGCCGTACACGTGGTTCCCGAGCGCCGGGCGGAGCGGTTCGGGAATGCCGCCCCGCAGCTCGATGGTCAGGTACGAGATGCAACAGGTGGCGTCGAGCGCACCGGCGTCGACGAGCGCGCCGGTCGGACAGGCCTCCAGGCACCGCGTGCACGCGCCGCACTGATCGAGACCGGGCGCGTCGGGCTCGAGCGGCAGCGTGGAGATGATCTCGCCGAGAAAGAGCCACGACCCGAGCTCCGGGTTGATGAGGCAGGTGTTCTTGCCGATCCAGCCGAGGCCGGCGTACTGTGCGTAGACACGCTCCTGCACCGGGCCGGTGTCGACGTAGGCGCGCGCCTCGAACGCCTCGGGTGAGTGGGCGCGCATCCAGGCCAGCAGCGCGTCGAGCCGCACCTTCAGGACGTCGTGATAGTCGTCGCCCCAGGCGTACCGCGAGATGCGGGCCACGGTCGGCGGGACCTCATCGTCCGCATACGGCGGCACGGTGTTGTACAGCGTGCCGGTGACGATCACGCTGTGCGCGCCGGGAACGACCGCGCGGACATCGGCCCGGCGATCCGCGGTGCGCGCCATGTACGCCATCTCGCCCGCGTACCCGCGGTCGATCCATTCACGCAGAAACGCCAGCTCGGGAAATCTCTCGGCCGGCGCGATCCCGCAGAGATCGAACCCAAACTCGCGCGCCTTCGCCTTGATTGACCCTGACGTGAGCGCAGATATCATCCAGGCCAGATCTGCGACAGTTCGAATGGGACGGCCTCGAACGGCTCGACAGCCACACGATCATCATCGCCGCCGTGTGTAGCCGCTACGCTCCACCGGTCCTGCTCCAGCCGCAACACTTCAAGGGTTCGCAGACGCGGGTTGACCAGCCAGATGTGTTTGACGCCTTCGCGGCTGTAGATGCGCAGCTTCTGCACCCGGTCCATCCGCTCCGTGGATGGCGACAGGATTTCGCAGACCCAATCGGGCGGTAAGGTCAGAAATGGAGCATCCGGCACGGTCGGAAGCCGCTCGCGCCGCCAACCCGCCAGGTCCGGCACAACGACATCGTCGTGCAGGTGGACCTCGGGTTCAAAGAGGATAATCCACCCTCCCGGTCCGCCGCGCCCTCTGCTGAAGGGATCGCCGAGCGTCGTCACGAGCTGGGCGGTGGTGTACGCGTGCGGCGCTGCCGGCCTCGGGGTGGCAAATAATTCTCCATCGAGGATTTCGGCGACCAGATGATCCGGAACGCGAAGGAGATCCTCGTAGGTCGCTCGCGGTTTCGCCGGCGCCCGCTGGCTCATGGCGGCAGAATAGCACGGGCTCTGCAAGCCTACTTACGCGCTGCAGACGGCTCCGTCCAGGCTTTACACAATTTGCACGACGACGCCGTCCGGGTCCTTGATGTGAAACCCGAATTGCACATTCTGCGCCGGCGTCAGGCCGTGCGGTTTCAGCTGCTCGGTCACGGCGTCCCGGTTGAAGTTCTCGACGCTGATGGCGAAGTGATCCACGATGCCCGACGGCCCCTCGTGCCGGAGTGACACGATCGTCCGATTGGTGCCCAGACGGAGAATTTGATTCGGCTTGTCCTCGCTTACCGGCGTCAGGCCGAAGACGCTCTGGTAGAACGCGGCCGAGCGCTGCAGGTCGGTGACGAGAATCGACACATGGTCGATCCCGGTCCCGCGAAGGCCGCCGGCCTGCGCCGCGTCCACGGGTGCGGCAGCCGCGGCGGTCACCAGCGCCGAGAGACCCTGAATCAGCTGCCGCCGCGTCAGCGCGCCGCGCTCGAAGCCGCGCACGAGGTTGTCAACGATCGGCTCCATTGGATCTCCTCCTGTGCTTCCCGTTCGTGATCGACGGGTCCGGCTGAAGCCGGACACTACGTACGACACGGACGAGCGGCAGCCAGCTCGCACCGACGCCAGTCGAGCGTCAGCTCCGGCTCATCAGCTGGCGCACGACGTACGGCAGGATACCGCCGTGGCGGAAGGCGACCAGCTCCTCCGGTGTATCGATCCGCGCGGTCGCCACGAACTCACCCGAGGTGCCGTCGGCGCGTGTCGCGACAACGCGCACGTCGCCGCGCGGCTTCAGGCCGCTTGCCGCCCCGACCAGTTCGAACGACTCCGTTCCGGTGAGCCCGAGCGACGCCGCGTTGTCGCCGGCCTTGAACTCGAGCGGCAGCACACCCATGTTTACCAGGTTGCTGCGATGAATCCGCTCGAACGACTCCGCAATCACCGCCTTGACGCCGAGCAGCTGCGTCCCCTTGGCCGCCCAGTCGCGCGACGACCCCGACCCGTACTCCTTGCCGGCAATCACGAGCAGCGGCACGCCGGCCTCGCGGTACTTGACCGAGGCGTCGTAGATCGTCATGACCTCGCCGCCGGGCTGGTACTGCGTCCAGCCCCCCTCGGTGCCGGGCGCCAGCTGATTGCGCAGGCGGACGTTCGCGAAGGTGCCGCGCATCATCACCTCGTGATTGCCGCGGCGCGCCCCGTATGAGTTGAAATCGGCCGGTTTCACGCCGCGCTCGATCAGGTATTTCCCTGCGGGGCTGTCCGGTTTGATCGATCCGGCCGGCGAGATGTGGTCCGTGGTGATGCTGTCGCCGAGCAGCGCCAGCACCCGCAGCACCCGCGCCCCGGTAATGTCGGCCGGCGGCGCCGGATTCATCGTCATGCCCTCCAGAAACGTCGGCTTGCGGACGTAAGTGGAGGCGGGATCCCACTGGAAGCGGCTCCCCTCCGGCACCGGCAGGTTCCGCCACCGCTCGTCGCCGGTGAAGACGTCGGCGTAGCTCCTGCGGAACATCTCCGCGCTCACCGCCCTGAGCATCGTCTCCTGCAGCTCCTGCTCGCTCGGCCAGATGTCCTTCAGGTAGACCGGGTTGCCGGCGCGGTCGTTGCCGAGCGGCTCGGACGTGAGGTCTTTCGTGATCCAGCCCGCCAGCGCGTAGGCGACGACCAGCGGCGGCGACGCGAGGTAGTTGGCGCGCACGTCCTGCTGGATCCGCCCCTCGAAGTTGCGGTTGCCGCTCAGCACGGAGCAGACGACCAGGCCCTTCTGACGCACGACCGCGGCGACCTCGTCGGGCAGCGGGCCGCTGTTGCCGATGCAGGTCGTGCAGCCGTAGCCGACTAGGTTGAATCCAAGCTCGTCGAGGTACTTCGTCAGGCCCGCGGCCTTGAGGTACTCGGTCACGACCTTCGAACCGGGCGCCAGGCTGCTCTTCACCCACGGCTTGCGCGTGAGGCCCTTCTCGACCGCCTTCCTGGCCAGGAGCCCGGCGCCAATCATCACGCTGGGATTCGACGTATTGGTGCAGCTCGTGATCGCCGCGATGACGACGGCTCCGTGATCGAGCTCGTCGAGCACCGGGTCGGCCACGGCGACACCCGATTGCGCCGAGGCGCTCGTCATCGTCGCCACGCCCTGCCGGGCGCCGCCCGCGTCGGTCGTCCGCGCCGCCGCCTTTGCCGGCGCCTGCATCGTGGGCAGCGCCGTCTCGAACACGCTCTTCACGCGCTTGAGCGAGACGCGGTCCTGCGGCCGCTTCGGCCCGGCCAGGCTCGGCTCCACGGAAGACAGATCGAGCTCAAGTGTCCCGGTGTACCGCGCCTCCGGACTCTGATCCGTGCGGAACAGCCCCTGCGCGCGGGCGTAGTCCTCGACGAGCCGGACCTGCGCCTCGTCGCGCCCGGTCAGCCGCAGGTAGTCGAGCGTCATCTCATCGATCGGGAAGATGGCAACGGTGGCGCCGTATTCCGGGCACATGTTCCCGAGCGTCGCCCGGTCAGCAATCGTGAGGTGTCCCAGCCCCTCGCCGAAGAACTCCACGAACTTGCCGACCACGCCATGCTTGCGCAGCGCCTCGGTGATGGTGAGGACGAGATCGGTGGCCGTCACGCCCTGGGGCAGCACGCCTCTCAGACGGAAACCGAGCACCGGCGGGATGAGCATCGACACCGGCTGGCCGAGCATCGCCGCCTCGGCCTCGATACCGCCGACGCCCCAGCCCACCACCCCGAGGCCGTTGATCATCGTGGTGTGCGAGTCGGTGCCGACGAGCGTGTCCGGATACGCGACGGTCCTGCCGTCGATGGTCTCCGAGAAGACCACGCGCGCGAGGTACTCGAGGTTCACCTGGTGGACGATGCCGGTCTCGGGCGGTACCACCTTGAAGTTGCGGAACGCCCGCTGTCCCCAGCGCAGGAACGCGTAGCGCTCGCGGTTGCGCGCGAACTCGAGCTCCGCGTTCAACGAGAGCGCATCGGGGCGCCCGAAGTAGTCGACCTGCACCGAATGATCGATGACGAGCTCGACCGGCTGGAGCGGATTGACGCGGTCCGGATCGCCGCCGAGCGACACGATGGCGTCGCGCATCGCGGCGAGATCGACGACGCACGGCACCCCCGTGAAGTCCTGCAGCAGGACGCGCGCCGGCATGAAGGAAATCTCGCTCGCCGCCCTGGACGCGGGATCCCACTGCGCGAGAGCACGAATATCGTCGGGCTTGACGAAGGCGCCGTCCTCACGGCGCAGCAGGTTCTCGAGCAGGATCTTCAACGAGTACGGCAGCCGCGAGATGCCGGGGAACCCGGTCTTCTCGAGTGCGGCCAGGCTGTAGATCTGCACCGGTTGTCCGCCGCTGCGGATCTCGGTGCGCGTTCCGAAACTGTTCACTGTCATCGGCTTTGGGCTGTAGGCGCTGGGCTTCGGGCTCAGCTTTCGGCTGTGGGTTGGGCGTTGAGGTCGTCTGCCTGAAGCCCAATGCCCAACGCCCGTAGCCTATCGATCATACCCCGCAGCGGCACCTGCTTTGCCACGACGTGTGTTGGAGGTCGCCTGATATGGATCACGGACACTACGTACGTCTCGGCCCGGGCGTACGTGGCGTCCGGCTTAGCCGGACCGGAGACAGCACGAACCCCGAACCCAGAACCGAACCCTGAACACGAACCGAGAAGCAAGAAGACAGAAGTGTGAACGACCGATCTCAGAAACCGAAGAACAGGCTCCCCGAGATCGCCACGTGCGGTCTCGGGCGGTCCTCGAATGTGATGCCGCCGCGGGCGACCTGCGCGCGCACGTCCCCGCGCAGACCGGCTGATCTGAGGAAGCCACCCGGTCGCGCCAGCAGCCAGTACTTCACCCCCCCACCTGCGTGATACACCTGTCCATGCTCGATCACCGTCTGCCCTTCGTGGAGCTGACGCAGGTAGCCGCCGCCTCCCGCAACGAACGGCACCAGCCGCGTCCCGAGCCGGAACGCGTCCAGCATCATCACGACGCTCGCGTCGAAGACGTACTGGTCGACGCGCTCGACGCTCGTGACCGGCGCGGCACCTTCGGCATCCGCGGTAATCGAGGTCCGAATCTCGGGGCGGCTCCAGGTAACGCCGCCCTCCACCGTGAACCGCCGGGTGAACGCGAACGCCGCCCGCGCATGGACGGCCGGTGCCCGGGCGAACTCGCTGTCCGCGGCAAAGAGTCGAAACGCCTCCCGCGCCTGTGCGTTGGCGCGCAGATTCGCGTCGCCGCCGCCCAGTCCGCCGCCGCCGGTGAGGCCTCCGCCGACGTCGACCTCGAGCCGCCGCACCGGCCGGTCCGCAGCACTTTGGGCCGCGGCAGGCGTCGCTGTGGCGCACGCCGCCACCAGGACGAGGAGACGCGCGCTCACTTGGGCGTCACCGTCACGGTAAACGAATCGCCGTCGCCGCCGGCAGGCGCGACGAACAGCCGGTTGTGAAACGTCACCTGGAAGCTGATATCGACGGGCGTCCGCCGGCTGAAGAAGCTCTCGGTGTCGGCATCGTCGAGCGGCTCCACCCGGATGATGTGCGGGCCGGGCGCGAGCCCGGCGATGTGAAACTCGCCTTCGCGATTCAGGGTGAACCCCGCGACGAAGCGGCCCGTTTCCGGATGGAAGGCGACGACGTGCGCTCCCTCGACCCCCGTGCCGGCCCGCCTCACCCGGCCGCGCGCGACGCCGGTCTGCCGGCGAAAGTTGCCGTCCGGGTACAGGTCCGACACACCTGCAACGTCGTCCGGTTGCAGTTCCCGGTCGTGGGTGACGCCGCGGCCGAAGGCAATCGGGAACATCACGGAGCCGGAAGCGAGCACGCGCCGGCCGCCGTCGGCGCGCGCTTCCGTCTCGCCCAGCGCCGAATGCCCGAGCCCCAGCAAGTGGCCGACCTCGTGCACGGCGACCGACTCCAGGTCGAACGCCGCCGGATCGCCGGCCGGTGCCGTCGACCAGGGGAGCGCGGAATTGAAGAAAATGTCCGCCTCGACGATCTCTCCTGTCACCGTGTCGATGAGAAAACCGGTCGCACCGAGGACGCGGTCCATCCCCGGCTGATTCTGGAAGCCGACGACCGATATCCCGTCGTCGTCGAACGGCTCCGCGCCGGTGAAGCCGACGAACTGGAACGCGATCGAAGCGGTCGGCACCGCCTCCCACGTCGCAAACGCGCGTGCCAGCGCCGCCTGGAACTCGGAGGCGGAGACGCCCGGCGCCCCGCGCTCCCGGGCAAACCAGCGGACGGGCGTCCGCTGCCACTTCAGCACGATCGACTCGCCGCCGCGCGTCGTCGTGAAGTGCAGGTACGCCTGCGCCGGCTGCGCGAGCGCCACCGCGACGACGGCTGCCAGCGCGATCGCCTTCATCGCCGCCGCTCCAGCGGGGCCCCCAAAACCGGGGCCCCCATCGCGCCTGCGCAATGCGGGGTCCCCGCCGCGCACGCGTGCGCGGTGGGGTGCAGGTGGGGTGGCGTCGCGCGGACTGTGCGCGTTGGGGTGCCGAGAACGGCCTCGACCTCGCGGGTGAACGCCTCGAGCGGCAGCGGCCGGCGCGCGGGATCGCCGCGCGCGACGCGCTCGGCGCCTCCGCCTCGCGCCATCAGCGGCGGCGGCGTGACGACCGGCTGCGCGCCGGCGCCGCGCGACACGCGGTACACGCCCTGGCTCAGGCCGAAGAGCGACGGGATTGCGGGCGCCTGGCCGCGCAGGAACACAACCACCTCATCCCCTTCGGCGAACTCCGGCGCGCCCACGAGGACGCGCCGGTACCGCCCCACCTGGCCATTCGGCACGCGGAACGTGACGCTCGGACCTGGATTGCCCTTCAGCGCGTCCATCACGTCCACGGTGATGAAGGTCTCGATGGTGCGCCGCTGGCCGGTGAGCGCCGACCGCACGCCGACGACGCGGCCGTGCACGATGACGCCGGACCCGGTCACCACCGTCGGGAAATCGGCGGGAAGCAGGACGGTCGCCGACGCGTTGGCGGCGACCGCAATGCACAATGCCCAATGCCCAATGCACAACCTGAGGATGACGCGCGGGCGCCCGCGATGTGGCGGTCTGCGTTGGTCATCGGGCATTGAGCCTTGAGCATTGGGCATTGGTGAGGTCTCCCTCTATGCAGGAGTCGCGCCGCCCGGCGCGCGCACAGCCACCTCGAGTATGGCGTCGGCCGCCCGGCCACTCGCGCCGGGGCCGCCAAGCCGTTCGCGCACCTCGCCGAGCGCCGCACGCGCGCGCGTGTGGCGATCGGGATCGGTCAGCAGCGCGACGGCCTCGGCGGCAATCCGTTCCGGCGTGCACGCGTCCTGAATCAGCTCGGGAACGATGCGCCGCCCCGCCACCAGATTCGGCATGGCGTAGGTGTCCACCTTGAGAAACGGCTTGCCGAGGCGGTACGTGAGCGGCGAGACCTGATAGACGACCACCATCGGGCGCTCGTGAAGCGCCGCCTGCACGGTCGCGGTGCCCGATGCGGTGATGACCACGTCGGACGCCGCGAGCACGTCATCGGTCGCCTCGTCGACCACGATCGTGGGGCGCGCCACGCCACCCCACCGCGCAGGCGCGGCGGGGACCCCGGTGTCAGGCGCGCCGGGCGAGCCCGACAGGGCTCGCCCCACAAATGGCACAAACAGCACATCGGGAAGATAGGGCGCCCGCGCCACGACGAACTGCGCGTCCGGCACCCGGGCGCGAACGAGCGGCAGCGCGGCCGCCATTACCGGCGCGAGTCGCCGGAGCTCGTTCGGCCGGCTGCCGGGGAGCAGCGCCACTGTCGGCGCGTCGGGTCGAAGCCCGCGGTCGCGTAGAAACACGTCTCTCGCCTGCCTCGCCCGCGCCAGATCGACCAGCGGATGCCCGACGAACTGCACCGGGATGCTCACCCGCTCGTAGAGCGGCGCCTCGAACGGAAAGATCACCAGGACGCGCTGGACAAACCGTTTCATCGTCGCCATGCGGCCGGGGCGCCACGCCCAGAGCTGCGGGCTGACGTAGTAGACGACGGGCACACCGAGACGCCGCAGCGCCGCCATCAGGCGGAAGTTGAAATCGGGGAAGTCAATCGCGACGAAGACGTCCGGCCGCCGCCCGCGCGCGGCGGCGACCAGCCGGCGGTACATCGCGAACGAGCGCGGCAGCACCCGGACGGCCTCGGTCAGGCCGGTCACCGTCAGGCCGGTGAACTCGCCGACGAGCGACGCGCCCGCCTGCTGCAGCCGCCGGCCGCCGAAGCCGACGATCTCGACGTCCGGCGCGCGGGCGCGCAGCGCCGCCGCCAGCGCCCCGGCGTACAGGTCGCCGGAGGCTTCGCCGCACGAGATCATGATCCGCATGATTAGTGGGCAGTAGGCAGCCGGCAGTAGGCAGCGCGGGTTGCGTTCTGGGTTCTCTTCCTGCCCACTGCCTACTGCCTACTGCCTGCTACGTCTTAGAGCGGCTGCTCGAAGAGCTTTTCGTCGATGCGTGTGTTGAAGGCGACGCTCTTGATCGTGCGCTCGATGATGAGGCGGCCGTTCGACAGGACCGAGGCCTTGAACGGCACTGCCACGTTGTCGATCGTGCGGTAGTCGGAGAAGACTTCCTCGATCTTCATGGGCAGACCGTCGGGCCCGCCGGCCGTATAGCTCTGGCGCGCGATGCGGAAGTCTCGGTCGATGTACAGGCGGACGGCCGGAAATTCGGCGCCGCTCACCTCGAGCACTTTCAGCACTTCGCCGTCGCGCCCTTCCTCCGGGAGAACCCGCAGCGCGAGTCGCCCCTCGGCGGCGGCGATCAGCATCGGATACGTGTCGCGCCGGGCGGTGGCGGCGAAATCGTCGCGCATCGCGGCAGGCGCGGCCGACACGCCGCTCAGATCCTTCACCCAGGCGCTGCCGCTGTTGTAGGTGTGGACGATCTGCTGTCCGCCGAGCAGGCTGTCCACGCGGAACTTGTCGGGATAGATGACGTACGTCTTGGTCGGCAGTGGCGTGCGGCCGTTCGGCGTGATGATCGCGCGATCCTCATCGGCGATCACCGTGCGAATCTTCTTCAGCGCCTCGATCCCGCCTTTGGCATCGACCACGCGCTTCAGCAGCTCCTGTGCCTGGCCCGCATGCGGATTCACCTGCTGTGCTGCGTACGCGAGCGGGCCCGAACGCACGAACGGTCCGAACGGTTCGACCGACTCGAACGACCGCGCGCGGCGTGTTTCGCGTGTGAGCGCCGCCGACATGAGGTCGAGCTCCTCGATCGGAATGACCTCGAAATCGGTGAAGCCGACGCGCTGGAGCTGCGGCACGAACGCGGCCGCGTTGCCGACGAGCACGATCGAGAGTCGGTCGGGCCGCACGTACTGGCGGGCGACGCGCTGGATGTCGTCCGGCCGCACGGCCTGCACGCGCTCGCGGAACGTGCCGATCTCCTCCACCGGCAGCTCGTAGAAGACGACGTTGAGCACCTGGGCGGCGATGTCGCCGGGCGTCTCGATCGTGAGCGGAAAGCTGCCGGCCAGATACGCCTGCGCATCGGAGAGCTCGGTCTGCGAGACCCGGTCGCGCTGGAGCCGCGCGAACTCGTCGACCATCAGCCGCAGCGCCTCGCCGGTCGTTTCGGTCCGCGTGTCGGTCTCGGCCACAACGTGGCCGGCCTGCTTCCGCGCCTCCGTGTCGGCCTGCGCGCCGTAGGTGAGGCCGCGCTCGGACCGGAGCACCCGGTGCAGCCGGTTGGCCCCCTCGCCGCCCAGAATCTTCACGGCCAGGTCGAAGGCCATGTAATCGTCGTGCTTGCGCGGAATCGCCAGCTGGCCGACCCGAATCTCCGTCTGCACCGCGTCGGGCTTGTCCACGAGCACGATCCGGCGGGTCGGCGGCGGCGGCTCGACAACCGTCACCGGCGGGATCTGCGCGGGCGGCCAGTCGCCGAACGCACGCTCGGCCGCCGCGAACGCCTGTTCGCTCGTGACGTCGCCGACGATCGCCAGGATCATGTTGTTCGGGACGAAGAAGCGGCGGTGGAACTCCTGGAGATCGGCGCGCGTAATCGCAGCCAGCGTCTCCGGGGTGCCGCTGTTCGGCAGCCCGTACGGGTGGAACCCGTACACGAGGCGCTCCAACAGGACGCTGGCGACGTAGTCCGGATCGTTGCTGCTGACCTGCAGGCTCGAGATCGCCTGCTGCTTCTGCCGCTCGATCTCCTCGGCTGCGAACGCCGGGTTGCGGGCGACGTCGACGAGCAGATTCATGCCGACGTCGAAGGAATCCTTCATCACCACCACGTTGACGTACGTGAGGTCGGAGCCCGACCCGGTGGCGAGCGCGCCGCCGATGAAGTCGATGTGGTCGGCAATCTCCTGGGCGCTCTTGGTGACGGTGCCCTGATCGAGGAGCGAGGCCGCGAGGCTCGCGACGCCCACCTTGCCCGGCGGATCCTGCACCGACCCGGCCCGCACCAGGAGCCGCATGCTCACGGCCGGCTGCTCGTGGTGCAGGACGGTGATCGCCTGCAGGCCGTTCCGCAGCGTCCGCATGTCGTACGGCGGGAACTTGACGCCGCGCGCGGCGAGCGGCCGCGGCGGTGACTCGGCCGGCCAGAAGAGGAACCGCTCGTCGGCCGTCCGCTCCAACTGTGCGCTCGCTGCGCTCGCGCACAGGACAACTCCCAACACGCCGACTCCCAACTTCCAAAGGGACTGGGAGCGCACTGGACCGCTATACGGCTCCTTACGAGAATCTTGTACCCGCTGTGACAAGCCGTATAGCGGTCCTAGGCGCGCGCAGCGCGCCAAAGAGATACTGGCCAACCAGCCAAGGGCTTGTATCCTCTCCCTCACGAGTACGGGGATATCAAGGGCGGAGCCCTTGGCTGGTTGGGAGTTGGGAGTTGGGCGTTGGGTGTTGCTCATCGGCCCGTCCCCTTCGGCAGCACGTGGAGCACCACGCGGTTCGACTCGCTGAAGTATGTCTTGGCCACCCGCTGCACGTCGGCGACGGTCGTCCTCATGAAGATGTCGAACTCGCCGTCGGCCGTCGTGATGTCGTTGTGGATGACCGCCGCGTGCGCCAGGTGCATCGCCTTGTCCTCGTTCGTCTCGCGGCTCAGGATGTAGTCGCGCGCGAACTGGTTCTGCGCCCGCTGCAGCTCGTGCGTGGAAACCCCCTCGGTCTTCAGCTTCTCGAACTCGGCGACGAGCGCCTTTTCCGCCGCCTCGGGCGTCTGGCCGGGCTGGACGATGCAGACGGCAAAGAAGAGGTTCGGGTGCTCGGTGATGTTGCCGCTCCCGAACGCGCTCAGACAGAGGCGCCGGTTGTAAATCAGCTCGCGGGAGATCCGCGCGCTCTGCCCGTCGGAGAGAATCTTCGACGTGATGTGCAGCGGGTACGAGTCCGGGTGGCCGTCGTATGTGATGTGGTACGCCACCACGACCGCGGGCAGCGGCCATCCCTCCTCGACCACCGCGCGCCGCTCGACTTTCATCGGCGGCTCCTTCGGAATGTCGAGCGGCACGCGGCGTCCCGCCTTCGGAACGCGGCCCAGATACTGCGTGGCCAGCTGAAGCGCCTGCGCCGCGTCGAAATCGCCCACGATCACCACGGTGGCGTTCTCCGGCACGTAGTAGGTGCGGTGGAAGTCGCGCACGTCGGCGATCGACGCGGCCTCGAGATCCGCCATGCTCCCGATCGTCGGGTGCTTGTACGGGTGCACGGCGAACGCGTGGTCGTAGATGATTTCCGAGAGCCGCCCGTACGGCTGGTTCTCGATCCGCATCCGCCGCTCTTCCTTGACGACTTCGCGCTCGCGCCGGAAGGCGGCTTCATCCACGCGCAGCGTCGCCATCCGATCGGCCTCGAGCCAGAGCGCGAGCGGCAGGTAGTGCGCCGGCAGCGTCTGCCAGAACACCGTCGTGTCCTCGGTCGTGTAGGCGTTGCTGCGGCCGCCGACGCTCGACACGATGGAGGTGTGCGCGTCGGGCTCCACGTTTTTCGAGCCCTTGAACATCATGTGCTCGAACAGATGGGCGAACCCGGTCCGGCCCGGCCGCTCGTTCTTCGACCCGACGTGGTACCAGACCGCGACGTGCACGATGGGCGTCGAATGATCCTCGGACAGAATCAGGCGCAGGCCGTTCGGCAGCGTGGTGGTCTGATACTGCAGCTTCGGCGGCCGGACAGCGGCCTGGACCGGCGCCAGCGCCACCGCCGCCACGGTGCAGGCCGCCAGAGCGATCGCGATGCGGAAAGTCAGGCGCATATCCCGTTGATTATGGCAGTAGGCGCGCGTAGCGCGCCACAAAAGGCGCAGACCAACCAGCCACGGGCTCACGCGTCATGACTGGAGCCCGTGGCTGGTCATCGGCTGACCAGCCGGAACCCGGCGCTCACCCACGACCCGGCCGCCAGTTCGAGCTGGTACGGGTCGATCCGCCGCTCGGCGCCCAGAAACAGCTCAACGGCCGCGCTGCGCCCCTCCAGCCGGACGCCGCCTTCGCCGCGGAGTCCATATTGCGTGCCACGATCGCGTGACCCGTCGACGCCCAGCACGCGGACGCCGCCACTCGCGATGACCGCCGCCCTTGCCGCCGCGCGCACGCGCCCGTGTGCCTCGGCGTCGACCTCCCACAGGTAGTCGACGAATGACCGCTGCACGACGCGCCGTACGTCGACGCGCGTTCCGAGCTCGGTCCGGCCGCGAACCACCCCGGTGCGCACGCGGGCGCCAATCATGTTCCAGTCCACGGCCTGCCGCTTGGGGCGATCGCTCAGGTGCCGGGACACGTGATGGAAGACCCCTGCGAGCTCCACGCCGCGAGCCCGCGCCGACAGCGCTCCGGCCAGCGTGTAGTCCCCCTGGTTCGGGTCGAACACGCGGAACTCCTCCCCGAGCATCGCCTGGTATTCGGCCGTGAAGGTCGCGCGGCCGCGCCCGAAGGCGATGAAGTCGAGCTCGCCGCCAAACCGCGCGTCCCAGACGAAACGCGGGTCGTCGCTGACGAGGTAGTTGATGCCCAGAACGAAGTCGAAGCGCGGCAGGAACTCCACCGCAGGCGTCCCGTTCGGCGGGTTCGCCGGCGGCGTGGCCTGCGCCGCGGCCGGGCTGGCGATACCACAGGCCACAGAGACACAAAGACACAGAGAGAAACGCCTTTGCTTGGCCCGTTGCGGTGCGCCCGTCACTCGGGCGGCTCTCCGGAGCCGGCCGGCGGCACACGAAGCACGTTGAGCCGCGCTTCGAGCTCCTCGACGCGCCGCTTCAGCTCGGGAAGGCGCTTGAAGAGGACCGACGCCTTCCGCCACGCGCTGCTCTCGATCGCCGGATAGCCGGCGACCATCGAGCCGGGCGAGAGCGACTTGGTCACGCCCGACTGCCCCACCGCGACGCTGCCGCGGCCGATCGTCAGGTGCCCGCCCACCCCGACCTGGCCGCCGAAGATCACGTCGTCTTCGATATCGGTGCTCCCCGCGATGCCGACCTGCGCCGCCATCAGCACGTTGCGCCCCACCGAGACGCCGTGGCCGATCTGCACGAGGTTGTCGATCTTCGTGCCGCTCCGGATGCGCGTCTCTCCGACGGCGGGACGGTCCACCGTCGTGTTCGCGCCCAACTCCACGTCGTCCTCGATGACGACCCCGGCAATCTGCGGAATCTTCTCGTGCGTGCCGTCGCCGCGCCGCACGAAGCCGTAGCCGTCGGCGCCGACGACCACGCCGTTCTGGAGGATGACGCGGCTGCCGATGATGACACGCTCGCGGATCGCCACGTTGGAATGGATGACGCAGTCGCTGCCGATCTGGGTTCCCGGACCGATGGTGACGTTGGGAAAGACGACCGTGTTGTCGCCGATGCTCACGCCTTCGCCGACGACGACGAACGGGCCGATCGAAACATGCCGGCCGAGGCGGGCGTCGGCGGCGACGGCGGCCAGCCGATCGACGCCGGGCGCCGGCCTCCACGGCGGCGCGAAGAACGCCACGGCGCGGGCGAACGCCAGATAGGGGTCGCGCGTCCGCAGCATCGCGCACGGCGCCCGCGGCGCCTCGTCCCGCAGCAGGACCGCGGACGCGCGCGTCCGCGGCAGCGCCGACTCGTACTTGGGGTTGGCGAGAAACGTCAGGTCGCCGGGCTGCGCATCCTGAATGCCCGCCACGCGGACAATCTCGATGTCGCCGTCGCCCTCGAGACGGCAGCCCAGGCGCTCGGCGAGCTCGCGCAGCTTCACCGTGGCGCCCTACGCATGGCGTACCGCCACGCGCTCGAAAAACGTCGAGAGGTGCGGCAGCCGGAGCCGCACGGCGATGTCGTGGACCCGCGCGGCGCGCGCCGGCGATTCCATCGTGAAGACGTCGCGGAGCTCGGTGAGCGGGGGACACGGCCGCCCCGACCAGGAGACGCGGCCCAGCCCCTGCACGGCGCCCCGCATCGACAGCCAGTGGCCCACGACGCGGAATCCGAAGTAGGCCGCTGGAAGATTTGCCACTCCCGGCACGAGCAAGAAGAACGGCCCCAAGAGGATGAATGTGACGACGAAGGCCGTGCCGTCGACGATCATCCACCGCCGGTGGCGATCGTAATCGCGCTGCAGCGTGCGCCGGACGAGCGCCATCACCTGCTCGAAGGCCATGTCCTGCGGATGCACCGCCACGGCGGCCGTGTGGCGCCGCAGGTTCCAGAGGAGCCGCTGCTCCGCGATACGCTGCGCCACCCAGCCGAGCGCGCGATCCTGGATCCTGCGGTACGTCCCGACGCCGGTGTCGACCGCGTTCCGGTGCTGGCGCTCTTCGGCCGCGCGCAGCGTCGCGCTGAAGCGCTGCCGCAGCCGTCCGAAGACGCCGGTCGCGGGCACGGCGTCGGCGGCCGATTCCCCGTCGCCGGCCGGCTCGCAATAGAGTTCGTACCGGTCGCGGCCGATCGGAATCACGTACACGTCCATCAGCACTCACGATAGCAAATTACGGTGGCTCCCATAATCGCGGAGTGCAGTCGTGGGTAGTCGCGCTCCTCGTTGCAATCCAGGCCGCGCCACCAGTGGTCGCCGAATTCCGGGTGTTCGACGACCCGGTCGCCGGTCCCGATTACCTGCTCTTCGTCGTGCCCGCCGGGCGCTACGGCGACCACCGTACGGCGGCCGCTGATCAGGTTGACGAGGAACAGCACGACGGCGATCACCCGCAGCACATGGATGATCCCGCCGGCGGCGTCGAAGGCAAACCTTTTCCTCCCCTCGGCGGACCCGCCGCCGTCAGCGGTCCCTGGAGGACAAGTGAGGTGCCACCGGCGGGGCACGCGCTAGCGGCGGCGCCGCTGAGGTGGCGCGGGAGGCAGGTCGACGGGAACCGGCGGGCGACCCGACGCCTCCCAGGCGCCGGTGACCATCGCGGCAACGGCTGCAATCGCGTCGCTGAGGCGGCGCTCGAGCACCGGTCTGCCAGCGGCGAAGAACGCGGTGAAGTACGCCTCGTCGTAGACGTCGCGGGCACCGATTGCCTCGCGATCGTGCTTCAGAATCGCGGGGACGAGCTGCGTCCCTTCGAGCAGGCGCTCGAACGTGAAGTCGAGCGGGTCCCGGACGGGCGGAAACGGACGCGGCGTCAGCGTCAGCTCGGTCCGATAGCGCTCGAAGAGAGCCGTCTCGAAACGCGCGTGCAGGCCCGGCTGGCCGGTCAGCTGCCCGTCGTGATTGACGACGGCATGAAACGGGACGAGCGCATCCGAGATGTAGTGCCCCAGCGAGGCCGCGAAGAGGAGCACGTTGAAGCGGCCGAGGGCGGTGGGCCGCCGGTAGGCGTCGAACGCGCGCCGGAGATTGCCCTGGTACTCCACCACGCGCCACGGCAGCGTTCCGTTCTCCTCGATGCGCGCCCGGCCGAATTTCGCCACGGCGGCCGCGTAGTCGCGCGGCAACCCCGCGAACGGGTACGTCCCGTATCCCTCCCAGTCGAGATTGAGGTAGTGACGGTTGTCTTCCTCCTCGAAGCCGGCGGTCCGCCACGTGTCGGGATCGATGGACCGCTCGATGGCGATGGCGCGGTACCGATCGAAGAGCGGGCGCAGCTCGGGTGGCAGCAGCTCGATCGCGCGCTCCATGATGAAGCGGTGCGCGTCGTACCCCCACGCCGCGGCCTCGCCGGCCGGAATCAGCAGGAGCACAGCCACGAGGGGCGCAATACGCGGGCCCATCACGTCACCTGATCCGCCGGATGCGGTTCTGCGGCCCCGGCCGGACGGGTGAGTGGCGCGAGAAGTAGCCCGCGAAGAGGTCGTGATCGGTTCCGACCATCACGGCGTCGGTCGCGGCGCCGAGCGCGCGGAGGCCGTCGCCGCCGTCCCAGAGATAGTCGCTCGTCGCGAGCCGATACTGCCCCATCGGCACGATCGGCTTACCGTGCAGGCGAACCGACGCGCGGTCGATGCGCTGCCCGATCGGACGCGAGGCGTCGTACGCGTAGGTGAAGCCCTCGGACACCTGTACGATGCGAACCCGCTCGGCGCCGGGGGCGCCGAATTGCTGCTCCAACATCTCCAGCAGCGCCTCGCCGGTGATCGACTTCACGATGAGCTCGTTGCCGAACGGCAGCACCGAGAACACCGCCTCGTAGGTCACGGGCGTCGGTCGGCCGCCCGGCCCGGCGAACAGGTCGGTCCGAATGCCGCCCGGGTTCCACATGGCAAGGTCGGGACTCGCGCCGGGCGTGCGCGTCGCCGCATCGAGCAGCGCGTCGGCCACGACGTCGCCGAGCGCCGATTCGCCCGCGGCGTTGGCCTCCCGCGTCAGGCTCGCGGCGATCGACCCGACGATCCGGCCGCTCATGGTCCTGGCGAAGGGGCGGTAGTGCTCGAGGAGCGCCGTCTGGCGCCGGTCCTTCTCCACATCGCGCGTCACGATGACGTTCTGTGCCGACCGAGCGACCACTGCCCCATCGGATCGCCGAATGCGCAGGTCGATATCCGTGATCAGCCGGCCATTGTCGGCTGCGCTGGTGACCAGCCTGCCGTCGATCGTGCAGTTGTAGGCCTGGTGGCTGTGCCCGGAAACGACCACGTCGATGTCGCGGGAGAGGCGGTTCACCAGGTCGACGAGATCGCCCGAGATGCCGTCGCAGCCGTTGACGTCGGCGCCGGAGCGGTCGCCGCCTTCGTGCATCAGCACGACGATCGCGCGGACGCCCTCGCCGCGGAGCGCCCGCGCCGCGGTGTTGGCCGCGTCCGCCTCGGGCAGAAACGTCAGGCCGCGGATGCTGGACGCGAGCGTCACGCTCGGCGCCTCCTGCAGGATCAGGCCGATAAAGCCGACGCGCACGCCGTCGATCTCGCGCACCACGTACGGCGGCAGGAGCGGTCGTGGATCCGCCCCTCGAATGCCGGCGCGCGCCAGAGACGCCGGGTCGGCGCGGCGCGGGTCCAACGTGACGTTCGCCGCCAGATACGTGAACGCCGCGCCGGTGTACGGCGTGCCGTCCTGGCAGCCGTCCTCGGGGTGGCAGCCGCCCCTCTGAATCCGGTACAGCTCCCACCAGCCTTCGTCCAGGTCGTGGTTGCCGAGCGCCGACAGCTGCAGGCCGGCCAGGTTGAGCGCCTCGATCGTGACCTCGTCGTGAAACAGGCTCGACAGGAGCGGGGTGGCGCCGATGTTGTCGCCCGCCGAGACAATCACGGTGTTCGGGTTGGCCGCCTTGAGCCGCGCCAGATGCGTCGCGAGGTACTCCACGCCGCCGGCCTCGACCTCGTCGACGGGCCCCGTGCCAACCGGTGCAGGTTCCAGCGCCCCGTGGAAATCGTTGATGGCGAGCACCTGCACGTCGACCGTGCCCGAAGGCTGCACGAGCGCGGCGACGGCCACGATGCCGGCGAGAGCGGCACCACCGGCGAGGACGATTCGCGCACCGCGCGTCACGATCGAAAATGATACCGGATGCTTCGCATCGGCGCGCACATGTCCATTGCCGGCGGCGTGTCGAAAGCGGTCGACCGCGCCGTGGCGCACGGCTGCGAGGCGCTGCAGATCTTCACCAAGAACGCGAATCAGTGGCGCGGCAAGCCGCTCGACGCCGCCGAGGTGAAGGCGTTCCGCCGCCGGATCGACCAGACCGGCATCCAGCCGGTCGTCTCACACGCCAGCTATCTGATCAATCTGGCCACGAGCTTTCCGGTGCTGCGCGAGCAGTCGATCGCCGCCTTCGTTGACGAGCTCGCCCGGGCCGACGCGCTCGCCCTCCTCGGCGTCGTGATTCATCCGGGCACCTGCACGGCGGGCACCGAGGAGGAGGCGCTGCGGCTCATCGCCGACGCCATCCGGCAGGCCTTCCGGGCGCGGCCGCGGCGGCGGGCGATGGTGATTCTCGAGCACACGGCGGGACAGGGCCGGACCGTGGGGCACCGGTTCGAGCACCTGGCCGCGATCATCGGTCATCTCCGCGGCTCCGCGCGGGTCGGCGTCTGCCTCGACACATGCCACCTGATCGCCGCCGGCTACGACATCGTCAGCGAGGCCGGGTACCGTGCAACCTTCGCCGCGTTCGACCGCCTCGTCGGCGTCGATCGCCTGAAGGTCTTCCATGCGAACGACTCCAAGAAGCCGTGCGGCAGCCGCGTCGATCGGCACGAGCACATCGGCCGCGGGTGTCTCGGCGAAGAGCCGTTTCGGCGGATCCTGCACGATCGCCGCTTTGCGGGGCTGCCGATGCTCATCGAGACCGAGAAGTCGAAGCGGAGCGAGAAGGCCGGGACGATCGAGACCGATCCGTTCGATATGCGGAATCTCGACGCTCTCCGGCGTCTGCGACGGCGGCGCTGATTAACCACTTAGCGGTAGCTCTCGCTCCCCCTGCCCGGGTGGCCGGTCTCAGGGATGACCACGCTCTGAATGAACGGGCTGCCGCGGCCGACAAAGCGCATGTCGCCAACCGAGACACGCGTCCCGTCAGGAACCGCCTCGAAGGTCCAGAACGGAAAGCGCGCCCAGACGAGGAAGCCCCGGATATGGGGCGCCGCCCGCGCGCGGGCCACGCGCGGATCCGTATCGTTCTTCGGGACCACCGCGGGGTCGAAGCTGATCTGCGCGGGAAACCACGTGAACGTGCCCGTCTCGTACGCCACGCCGTTGTCGACAACGACCTGCCGCCGGAACGGGGTGACGGGCACAGGACCGACCATCAGATTGAGCGGTTCGCCGCCGCGGGTCCGGCGCCATTCATCGAGCACGATCGCGCGCGCGAAGCGCGCGTTCATCCACATCGAGAAGACGTAGACCGCCGCCAGCGTCAGCGCCGCGAGCGCCGGCGCCGGCACCGCACGGCGCCGCGCGAGCCAGATTCCGCCGCCGAAGATCACCCAGAGCCACGGGTCGATGATGAACAGCGTGTCGCCGTACAGCCAGCGCCAGTCGAGCGGCGCGAAGAGGCGAATTCCATACGGGTTGAGGAGATCGAGCGCGACGTGCGAGAGCACCCCGACGTAGGCGAGCAGCAGCACCCGGCCCGCGCGGAACGGCGGGGTCCCCGGCGCGGCGGGGTCCCCGGCGCGCCTGCGCGCTGGGGTGCCAGCGGCGGGGTCCCCGGCGCGCCTGCGCGCTGGGGTGCCAGCGGCGGCCCGTCGCGGCCACCCGGGCGCAGGCGCGCCACCACCATCATGAGGAGCGTGAGCGCGACCGGCAGCAGCGCCTGCGCGATCGCCCCGTGCGTCCAGCCGCGTCGGAATGCGACCGGCGGCATCTGGGTGGCAAACACCAGGACATCGATGTCCGGCAGATTGGCGGCCACCATCAGTGTCACGGTGGCGAAGCGGGTACGCCGCTTGAGTCCCGCCTCGCCGCACGCGGCGCCGACGAGCGTGTGACACAGGTTATCCACTTGATCGTCGCGTTAGGATGGAGAAGAGCTCATGAGCACTCCGCGGCCGCTTGCAGGCATTCTCGGTATCTCTCTGCTCGGCATTGTAATAGGCGGCTGCGACCTCCTGAAGAAGGACGCCACGCCGACCGCGCCGTCTGCGGTCGCGCCCCCCGCGGCGGGCGCACCCATCCACTACACGGCACTCGGCGCGAGCGACGCGAACGGCGTCGGCGGCAGCGTCGCCTGCCTGCCGTTCACGCCGTGCGACAACGGCACGGGTTACGTGCCGGTACTGGCGCGCCAGCTGCGGGCGACGCACGAGGTGACGCTGACCAATCTCGGCACGCCGGCCGCCGTGCTGAGCCCCGCCATCGAGACCCTCGCCCGCCAGTACGGCCGCGAGGTGACTGGGAACTTCGTGGACCGGCAGATGCCGTTCGTCCCGCGCGACTCGACACTCGTGACGATCTTCGGCGGCCCGAACGACGGCAACGCAATCGGCGATGCGATGCTGCAGGGCGCTGCGGGCGCCGATGTGACGGGGTACATCGACGCGCAGGCCCGGGCCTTCGGCGCCGACTACGACCGGCTCGTCCGCGGCGTCCGCAGCCGCGCGCCGGGCGCCTTCGTCATCGTCCTGACCGTGCCGAACCTGGCGGCCATGCCGTATGCCGCGCGGTACCCGCTGGAGCACCGGCGCGTTCTGCAGGCGAGTGCCGTCGCCCTGTCGCGCGAAGCCAACCGGCAGGCGGGCGAGGGGGTGGTGGTGATGGACGTGATGTGCGATCCCGCGATCTACGGTCCGGCGCATTTTTCGTCCGACGGGTTCCATCCGAACGATGCCGGCTACGCCCACCTGGCGTCACGGCTGGCCGCGATCGTCAACGGCGCTGGGTCGCAGCCGGCCGCATCCTGCGCCGCGATGACCGCCGTCCCGCCGCGGTAGGGCACCCCGCTACACCAGGCCGGCGCCTGCGGCGCCGGCCCTGCCCGCGAAATCAAGCTCGCCGAAGACCTGCGCCTCGAAGACGAACAGCCGGGCGCCCTCTCGCCAGGCGTCGTGCGGGAGCCATGCCTTCAGGCACGCCTGGGACACGAAGGTGTCCCGATTCCATCGCTGCTCGGTTGCCACCTGCGGCAGCAGCAGCCCGCGGTTCGCGCCGAGCTCCACGATCAGCCCGTGACGGCCGATCTCGATCTCCTCGATCGAGCGGATTTCCCGCTCCGGCGTCAGCACGGAGATTTCGATGTCGATGTCGGGGAGCTCGAGGAACGAGACGGGAAAAAAGCGCGGGTCGGAGTCGGACACCGACGCCGCCAGCTGCGCGATCGTCTCGCCGAGCGGCGCCTGCGTATCGAGGCGGCCCAGACAGCCGCGCAGCTCGCCGCGGTTGTGGATCGTGACAAAGGCGCTCCACGGCGCGTCGAGCGTGCCGCCGCGCGCCGGCTCGGGCGACGGCTGCCGCCGCACCCGCGCCTCGAGCGCGCGTCTCGCCAGCACCAGGAGGCGGCGCTGGTCCTGTTCGTCGAGCACGGATACCGTGTTCACCAGACTGCCGCCGACATGTAGCCGACGACCGACGACTTGTCGCCCGACACGTCGCCGGAATCCGCGTAGCGCAGCGGGCGCGCGTCCGTGCAGCCCAGCTGTGCCGCCGCGCGCAGCACGGCCACCATCGGTCCGCCGCCACAGGCGTGCCGCGGCTCCCGCTCGAGCGCCTCCATCAGGCTGTCCGCGTCGAACGCCTTGACATGCCGAACAACGACGGCGTCGAGCCGCGCCGCCACCCGGGCATCCTCGTAGTGCGAGAGATCGCTGCTGGCGACGAGCAGGATCCGCTCCCCGGCGCGCGAGGCGACCGCGCGGGCCAGCGCGTCGCCGAGCGCGTGCGCCGTCTCGCGCCGCTGGTAGCCCATGACGAGCGGCACGATCGGGACGCCCGGCAGCAGCCGCGCCACGAACGGCAGCTGCATCTCGAGCGAGTGCTCCCGCGCGTGCGGCGCCCGATAGTCGATGATGTCGCTCGATTCGGCAGCGATGGCGGCCACCAGCGGCTCGGCCACGGGCACGGCGCCGAACGGCGTCTCCCACGCGCCCCGCGGCCAGACGGACACCCCGTCGAACCCGACGAAGTGCGACGGCCCGACGAGCACGACCGCGGTGTACGCGCACGGCCCGACGAGCTTGTAGGCGTACGCGGCCACGGGACCGGAGTACATGAGGCCCGCGTGAGGCGCGATGATCGCCCGCGGACACGAACGGGAAGAGTCGGACGCGGCGGCAAGGTGGGCATCGACCGCTTCCGCCAGTCGCCCCTGGCCCCCCGGATACCAGCTCCCCGCGACGGCCGACGGTCTGACGTCCTTCATGGGCCTGACCTTCAGGTCTGCCTGCGAACCAGCCAAGGGCTCCGGCCTAGGACCGCTATACGGCTTGTCACAGCGGGTACAAGATTCTCGTTTGGAGCCGTATAGCGGTCCGATGCGATGATAGCATCGCCAGTCATGGCCTCCAGCCTGACCGTCGCCGACGTCGAGCGCATCGCGGCGCTCGCCCATCTCGAGCTCACCGCCGAGGAAAAGGCGCTCTTCACGCGGCAGCTCGCCGACATCCTCGCCTACGCGGAGCAGGTGCAGGCGGTCGACACGAGCGGCGTGCCGGCGACGGCGCACGTGCACGCCGAGCGCAGCGAGCGCGAGGACGAGCCGCGGCCGTCGCTGCCGCGCGAGGAGGCGCTCGCCAACGCACCCGACCCCGCCCCCGACGCCGGCCTCTTCCGGGTTCCCCGCGTCATCACCTGATGCTGGACGCGAGCGCACGCGCCATCCGCGACGAGATCGCCGCCGGCCGCACCTCCGCGGTCGACGTCTGCCGGACGTTCCTCGGCCGGATCGAGGCGGTGAACCCGTTGCTGAATGCCTTCAACCTGGTCGACCGGGATCGGGCGCTGGCGCGCGCGGCGGACATCGACCGGCGGCGCGCCGCCGGCGGGCCGCTCGGGCCGCTGGCCGGCGTGCCCGTCGCCGTCAAAGACAATCTGTGCGTGCGCGGCATGCGGACGACGGCGTCCTCGCGGATCCTGGAGCGCTTCGTGCCGCCGTACGACGCCACCGCCGTCGAGCGGCTGGAAGCGGCCGGGGCGGTGATCGTCGGCAAGACCAACTGCGACGAGTTCGCGATGGGATCGTCCAACGAGAACTCCGCGTTCGGCCCCGTGCGCAACCCGTGGGCGACGGATCGGACGCCGGGCGGCTCGAGCGGCGGATCGGCGGCGGCCGTGGCGGCGCGCTGCGTGCCGCTGGCGCTCGGCTCCGACACCGGCGGGTCGATCCGGCAGCCCGCCGCCTTCTGCGGGGTCGTCGGCCTGAAACCGACCTACGGCCGCGTGTCGCGCTACGGGCTGCTCGCGTTTGCCTCGTCGCTCGATCAGATCGGCCCGATCGCGCGCACCGCGGCCGACGCGGCGCTCGCGCTGGCGGTCCTCGCCGGCGCGGATCCGGCCGACGCCACCTCGTCGCAGGAGCCGGTGCCCCACTTGACCGCCGCGCTCACGGGCGACGTGACCGGCCTTCGCATCGGCGTCCCGCGCGGGTTCGTGACCGAGGGCGTGGACGAGGCCGTGCGGCGCGCCTTCGAAACCGCGCTCGACACGCTGCGGAGGGCCGGGGCCGCGCTCGTCGACGTGGCGCTGCCGCACGCGAAGTACGCCATCCCGGTCTACTATCTGATCGCGACGGCGGAGGCGAGCTCGAACCTCGCGCGCTACGACGGGGTGCGTTACGGCTACCGCGCGCGCGGCGAGACGGAGCGCGGCGTCAGGGAGATGTACTCGCGCACGCGGGACCAGGGGTTCGGGGCGGAGGTCAAACGCCGGATCGTGCTCGGCACCTACGTGCTGAGCGCCGGCTACTACGACGCCTACTACCTGAAGGCGCAGCAGGTGCGGACGCTGCTGCGAAGCGATTATCAGCAGGCGTTCGAGCAGGTGGACGTCCTCGCGATGCCGACGAGCCCGATCCCGCCGTTCCGGCTCGGCGAAAAGACCGCGGATCCGCTGCAAATGTATCTGGCCGACGTCTTCACGGTGAGTGCGAACCTGGCGGGGCTGCCGGCGATCAGCGTGCCGTGCGGCTTCGTCGAACGACCCGCCTCCGCTTTGCGCTCAGAATCTCCAAGCGCAAAGCTACGGCGTGGCCTCGCCGAAGCTCCCCGTGCGGAAGGAAGCGCGAGCGAAGGCGGACCCGATCGCCTGCCCGTGGGGCTCCAGTTGACGGGCAGGGTGTTCGACGAGTCAACGCTGCTGCGGGTGGCTGACGCCTACGAGCGGCTGACCGACTGGCACACACAGGTGCCATTGTTGTAGATGGGTCCGCCTGAGGCGGACACTACGTACGTGGTGTCCGGGTACGTGGTGTCCGGCTTCAGCCGGACCGGAGTTACTTGAAGATCTGGTTCAGCGTCTCGAACTGGCTCGTGTCGGTCTCGTCGAGGCGCATCGGCGTCACGGACACATAGCCGTTTTCCACGGCCCAGAAATCCGTGCCTTCCGGCTGCTGCGGGCTCTTCTGCTCGTCGTACACATCCCAGTAGATTGTGCGGCCGGACGGATGCTTCATTTCCACGAAACTCTCCGCGCCGGTACGTGTGTGTCCCTGCCGGGAGATCATGTAGCCCTTGTACCCGCCCGGCGGGAGCGGCGGAATATTGACGTTCAAGAAGGTGTTGGGCGGGAGGCCGTACTGCTTCACTCGCCGCGCGACCCACACCACCTCCTCGGCGGCATACACGAGGTCGCGCGGGTACGCGGCGCCCGACATCGAGGCCGCGATCGCCGGAATGCCGTGCCGCGCCGCCTCGCGCGCCGCGCCCGCCGTGCCGGACACGTGCGTCGAGAAGCCCAGGTTGTACTGGGTGTTCACGCCCGATACGACGAGATCGGGACGCGGCATCACGATATTGCGGATGGCGATGCTCACGGTGCTCGCGGGGGTCGTCGTAAGGCCGATCGCCGGCAAGCCGTTGGGGAGCTTCAAATCGTATCGAAACACGGGGTCGCCCACGACAATCGAGTGCCCCTTGCCGGTCTGATTCTCCATAGGCGCAACGACGATCGGAGTGCCGATCACCTGCAGCGCCTGCGCCACCGCCGCGAGCCCGGGCTCGCGAACGCCGTCATCGTTGGTGACGAGAATGCGGTACGGCGGAACCTGCCGGAACTGCTGCGCGTCGATCGGCGCCAGCAGGCAGATCGCGACCAGCAGGACGAGCAGTGTGCGGAGCTTGTGCATGGGGCGAGAATAACAGGGATTGACGAATTTACGAATCGACGACGTGACGAAGTAAATCGCTCCTGAAATTCGTCAATGCATCGATTCGGCAGTTTGTGAATGGCTACTGTCCGGCCGGCTGCGGCAGCTCGTACGGGATGAGGCCGCGCCGTACCTCTTCCATCGCGACGCGCTCGGCCTTGTGCGGCATCCGGTGTGACTCACCGCCATCCTCATCCAGCCGCGGGCGCGCGCCGCGTCGCAGCTGCTTGGCGCGCATCGCTGCGACATCGACGAACAGGAACCGGCTCTCGATGGGCGGTGCTTTGGGCCTCGGCTCGGCTGGCGTTTCGGATTCGGCAGGAACCAGCACGTCGTTGGTTTCCATAAGGGGTCAGCCTAACACAGCACGCGGCGGCCAAAGCCGCCGCGCTGCAGGTACGAAGGCACCTGCAGCGCGGCTCGCGGTAGCCTGTAGCGCGCAGGCTTCAGCCTGCGCGGCCTCAGTAGTCCATCCCGGTGTCGTGCGTGGGCGCCGCCGGCTTCTTCTCCTCCGGCAGCTTCGACACGAGCGCCTCGGTTGTCAGCAGCAGACCCGCGATCGACGCGGCGTTCTGGGCGATCCACCGGATCGGCTCCTCGCAGGCGCGGCGGATGATCTCGACGCCGAGCCGCTCCTGCAGCTTCTCGCGGTCGTAGTCCGAGGTCGTCTCCTCGATCTGTGTCCGGATCTGCTTGACGCGGCCCTCGATCGCCTTCTTCGTGCCGGCGCCCTCGACGATCGTGGTGTTGTCCTTATCGATCGTCACCTTCTTGGCGCGGCCGAGGTCCTCGAGCTTAATGTTCTCGAGCTTGATCCCGAGGTCCTCGGTGATGGCGCACCCGCCGGTCAGGACCGCGATGTCCTCGAGCATCGCCTTCCGGCGATCGCCGAAGCCGGGCGCCTTGACCGCGGCCACCTTCAGCGTGCCGCGCAGCTTGTTGACGACCAGCGTTGCCAGCGCTTCGCCCTCGACGTCCTCGGCGATGACGAGCAGCGGCTGGCCGCTCTGGGCCACCTTCTCGAGCAGCGGCAGCAGGTCCTTGAGGCTCGAGATCCGGTCCTTGCTCAGATCGATCCCGTCGCTCTTCTTGAACTCCGCGACAATCCAGTCGATGAGGCGCTGATCGAGATCGTCACCACCGAGGTGGGTGTCGCCGTTGGTCGCCTTCACCTCGACGACCCCCTCGCCCACTTCGAGGATCGAGATGTCGAAGGTGCCGCCGCCGAAGTCGTAGACGGCGATCGTCTCGTCCTTTTTCTTGTCGAGACCGTAGGCGAGCGCGGCAGCGGTCGGCTCGTTGACGATCCGATGGTGACGGCCTGCCGCTTGGCCACCTGGCCGACCAGCCGTTCCCCATCCTTGGTAAAGCCCACGACGGACGGAGTCGTGCGGCACCCTCCTGGTTGACGAGGACCACTGGCTCGCCGCCTTCCCATGACGGCCACGACCGAATTGGTCGTACCAAGGTCAATCCCAATGACTTTGCTCATCTATCCTGAGCTCCTGAGGAGGATTCTCAGGACTATGTGAGCGCACGTCAGGCATTTGATATGAGCTATTGAAGCTCATATCCGTTCTATACGTGCACGCTGTGCTGCGCTCACTGTCGCGGCGTCCTGCCGACGATCACGGCTCGAACGCAGGCGAGCCAGGGGCCACGACGCGTGTGCGATCATGGGTCGCGTCGATGGTCCAGTTCTCCCTGACCCCCTCCCCCGAAGCGGCGGACCTCGCCGACGACATCCGCGAGCTGTTCGACGAGCTGTCGCGCACCCTGGACCGGGCGCAGCGCGCCTATTCCGGCGAGTGCCATCCGGCGCTCGACGTGCTCGAAACCGATGAAGCGATCGAAGTGTGGGTCGACGTAGCGGGTGTGCCGGCGGAAGCGCTGCGGGTGCTCTTCCGCGCCGGCGTGCTGCTGGTGGTCGGCGAGAAGGCGCCCGGCCCGGCCACGGGCGAACAGACGTTCCACCTGGTCGAGCGCGCCTTCGGCCGCTTCGCGCGTGCGGTCCGGTTGACCGGCGCGTTCGACCTGCAGAAGACGCGCGCGACCCTCCGCGACGGGGAGCTCACGATCGCGCTGCCGAAGCTCGAGGACCGCCGGGGCCGCGCCCATCGTATTCCGATCGCGCACGCGCCGACCTCCCGGACATGAACATCCTCTTCATCGGCGATATCGTCGGACGCCCGGGGCGCGAGCTGGTGCGCAAGGGCCTGCGGGCGCTCGTCGAGCACCACAGCGTCGACCTGGTGATTGCCAACGTGGAAAACGCCGCTGCCGGGTTCGGCCTCACCAAGGACCTCGGCGACGCGATCCTCGAGTCGGGGGTCGACGTCATGACGTCGGGCAATCACATCTGGGACAAGAAGGAGGTTCTCGAGTACATTCCGCTCGAGCCGCGGCTCCTCCGGCCGGCGAACTATCCCGCCGGCGTGCCGGGCCGCGGGACGTACGTCGCGCAAACCGGCGACGGCCGCGCGGTCGGCGTGATCAATGTGATGGGCCGTGTCTTCATGATGCACATCGACGATCCGTTCATGGTGGTGCTCCGCGAGATCGAGGCGATCCGCCACCGCGCGCGTGTGATCATCGTCGACTTCCACGCCGAGGCGACCAGCGAGAAGACGGCGATGGGATGGCATCTCGACGGCAAGGTCACGGCCGTGATCGGCACGCATACGCACGTCCAGACCGCCGACGAGCGCGTGCTCCCGAACGGGACGGCGTATCTCACCGATGCCGGGATGACGGGCCCGCACGACTCGATCATCGGTATGGAGAAGGAGCCCACGCTCGCCCGCTTTCTGACCGCCATGCCGGTCAAGTTCGAGCCGGCCGCGGGGAACCCGCGGCTGAACGGCGCCGTCGTCGAGGCCGACGACAAGACCGGGCGCGCGACGCGGATCACCCGGATCAGCTATTCCGAAGTGGAGCTGGCGCAGCTGGCGGGGGCACCTAGAGGTGCGCCTCTACAGGTGACCCGATGACCTCTCTTTTCGACCTCCCCTTTGAAGAGCCTGGGTTCACCGACGTCTGGGTCGAGGGCGAGCTGTCGAACAGCCGCGTCTGGAACACCGGACACCTGTATTTCACGCTGAAGGACGCCGGCGCGCAGATCCGCGGCGTGATGTTCCGCTCGGCCCTGCGCGCGCTGCGCTTCACGCCGCAGGACGGCCTGCGCGTGGTGGCGCGCGGCCGCGTCAGCGTGTACGACCCGAAGGGCGAGTATCAGATCGTCTGCGAGCAGATGGAGCCGGAGGGGCTCGGCGCGCTGCAGCTCGCGTTCGATCAGCTCAAGCGGCGCCTGGCCGCGGAAGGACTGTTCGACGAGCGCCGCAAGCGCCCCTTGCCCGCGCTGCCGCGGAAGATCGGCATTGTCACCTCGCTCGACGGCGCGGCCGTGCGCGACATCATCAAGGTGCTGCGGCGGCGCTATCCGAACGCGCATCTGGTGATTCGGCCGGCGCGCGTGCAGGGCGACGGCGCGGCGCTCGACATCGCGCGCGCGCTCGGCGCCATCGGAAAGGTCCCGGGCGTCGACGTCGTGATCGTCGGACGCGGCGGGGGATCGATTGAAGACCTCTGGGCGTTCAACGAAGAGGTCGTCGCCCGGGCGATTGCCGGCTGCCCCGTGCCGACGATCGCGGCCGTCGGCCACGAAACCGACGTGACGATTGCGGATTTCGTCGCCGACGTCCGTGCCCCGACTCCCTCGGCGGCGGCTGAAATCGTCGTGTCGCGGAAGGACGACTTCTGCGCGCGGCTGGACCGACTGGCCCACCGCGTCAGCGCCACCATGCAGGCGCGGCTGCACCGGCTGGACTCGCGGCTGCGCACGCTCGAGGCGCGTCCCGGGCTCGCCGGCATGCGCGCGCGGCTGGCGATGCGCGGCCGGCACGCGGCCGAACTGACCCATGCGCTCCATCGCGGCATCCGCGCCGGGGTGGCCGGGCGCGAGCGCGTGTTTCGCGGGCTGCGCCTGGCGCTCGAGACGTTCGACCTGCGGCGGCGGCTCGGCCGCGTGCGCGCGCGCCTGCTGGCAGCCGACGGCCGGCTGGCCGGCGCGAGCGCCCGCCTCCGCCACCGCGCCGACGGCCGGCTGCGCAGCGCGGCGGCGCGCCTGGAGGCGTTGAGCCCGCTCGCGGTGCTCGGCCGCGGCTACGCGGTGTGCTGGAACCGCGACCGCACCGCCGTCATCCGCGATGCGGCGGCGGTTGCCCGGGGCGATCGGGTGCGCGTGACTCTGGCGCGGGGGGAACTCGAGTGTGAGGTGAAAAATAGTGGGCAGTAGGCAGTGGGCAGTCGGCAGTGGTGAGGCGGGTTTATTGCCTACCGCCGGCTGCCGACTGCAAACTTCCGACTGCCCACTGCCGACGAACTGCCGACTGCCCACTGCCGACTGATATGGATGCAACCATCAAGGACTTCGAGGCGGCGATCGCCGAGCTGGAATCGATCGTCAAGAAGCTCGAGGAGGGCGACCTGCCGCTCGAGACCTCGCTGCAGCTGTACGAGCGCGGCGTGCAGCTCTCCCGGTTCTGCCATTCGCGCCTGGAGGAGGCCGAGCGCCGCATCGAGATCCTGAACGAGCGTGGCGAGCTGAAGCCGGCGCCGGCGGCGCTCGGCGAGGACGATAAACAGGTACCGTAGCGCGGCGGCTTCAGCCACCGCGTCGCCGCGCGGGCTGAAGCCTGCGCTCTACAACGTTGGAAGATTTCCACGACTACCTCGAGGCGCGCCGCGCCGAGATCGAGGCGGCGCTCGTTGCCGCACTGCCGGCCCCGCCGGAATGTCCCGCGTCCGTCGCGAGCGCGATGCGCTACAGCGTGACCGCGGGCGGCAAGCGGCTGCGGCCGATCCTCTGCCTGGCCAGCGCCGAAGCGGTCGGCGGCGACCGCACGCTGGCGATGCCGGCCGCCTGCGCCCTCGAGTTCATCCACACCTACTCGCTCATTCACGACGACCTGCCGGCAATGGACAACGACACGATGCGGCGCGGGCGGCCGACCCTCCACGTCGTGGCCGGCGAAGGGATCGCCATCCTCGCCGGCGACGGGCTGCTCACCGAGGCGTTCGCGCTGATGGCGCGTGAGCCCGCGACCGCCGACCTGGTCCTTGCCGCGCGCAAGCTCCGCGTGATCGGTGTCGTGGCCGCCGCGGCGGGCGCGACCGGCATGGTCGGCGGCCAGGCGCTCGACCTGAGCGCCAGCCGGCCGGATCGGACGGACCGGCCGGCGCTGCTGCTCGCCGGCGAGGACCTCCGGATGATGCACGCCAGGAAGACGGGCGCGCTGATTCGCGCCGCCGCCGTGGCCGGCGTGATCATGGGGGGCGCCGACGATCGCTTCGTCCAGAGCATCGACGCGGCGGCTGCCGAACTCGGGCTGGCGTTCCAGATCATCGACGACGTGCTCGATGTCGAGGGGGTGTCGGCGAGCCTCGGGAAGACGGCCGGCAAGGACGCCGCCGCCGGCAAGGCGACATACGCCGCACTCTACGGGATCGACGGCGCACGGCGGATGGCGACCGCCTGCCTCGATCGCGCCGACGGCATTTTGCGCGAGGCGGGGCTGGGCGGTACGCGGCTGTCGGAGATCGGCCGCTGGATCGTGAACCGATCCCATTGAGCACCAACCTCCAATTCCCAACTCCCAAATATCGCCTGAGCGCTCGATTCATGGGGACGTGGGCGTTGGGAGTTGAAAGTTCGTGACAATGTCAAAGCTCCGTTTGGATCAGCTCCTTGTCGAGCAGGGGCTTGCGCCGTCGCGGGAGCGGGCGCGCGCGCTGATCCTCGCGGCGCAGGTGAGCGTCGACGGGCGCCTCGTCACCAAGGCGGGCGCCCAGGTCGACCGCGAGGCCGCCGTCGCGCTCGCGTCGCCGGATCACCCGTACGTGAGCCGCGGCGGGCTCAAGCTCGCGCACGCCCTCGACACCTTCGGTATCGCGGTCGCCGGGCGCGACGCGCTCGACATCGGCGCCTCGACCGGCGGCTTCACCGACGCCCTTCTGCAGCGTGGCGCCGCCCGCGTCGTCGCGCTCGACGTCGGCCACGGCCAGCTCGACTGGCGGCTGCGCAACGACGCGCGTGTGGTGGTCGTCGAAGGGGTCAACGCCCGCTACCTCACACCCGCCGACGTGCCAGGACCGTTCGACATCGTCTCAATCGACGTGTCGTTCATCTCGTTGCGCCAGATCCTGCCGGTGGTCCCGCCGCTGCTCCGGCCCGGTGCGGACGTCGTCGCGCTCGTGAAGCCCCAGTTCGAGGCCGGCCGTGCCGAAGCGCGCAGCGGCGTGGTCCGGGACGAGGCCGTCCGGGCCCGTGTCCTCGACGAGATTCGCGCCGCAGCCACTGCGATAGGATTAACGCCGGTCGCCGTTACGCCCTCACCCATCACTGGTCAGAAGGGCAACGTCGAATTTCTCCTGCACCTCCGGGGCTCCCACGGCGCACGCGTGCGCCGTGGGGTGGAGCTGCGCCGATGACTGTGCGACGCGTTGGCATCGTGGCCAAACACAACCTGGTGGCCGCTTCCGAGCACCTGGCGCGCCTCGGCGCCTGGCTCGGCGCGCGCGGCGTCGACGTGGTGTACGCGAGCGAGGCCGCGGCGCTCGCCGGCGCGGCCTCGCACGGCGCGCGCACGGCTACGCGCGAGGCGCTCCCGTGCGAAGTCGATCTCATCGTCGTGCTCGGCGGCGACGGGACGCTTCTCGCGATGGCCGCCCGCATCGTGCAGGCCGGCCGGGACATTCCCATTCTCGGCGTCAACTTCGGCAGCCTGGGGTTCCTGACGGAAATCCGGATCGACGAGATCATCCCGTCGCTCGAGCGGGTGCTCGACGGCACGGCCGCCTTCGACGAGCGCGCGATGCTCGCGGCCAACCTGCGCCGCAGGACGGGCGAGGTCGACGCGCGCGTGGCGCTCAACGACGTGGTGTTCACGAAGAGCGCGCTCTCGCGCATGATCGAGCTGTCGGTCTGGGTGAACGGCGGGTTCGTGACCCGTGTGAAGGCCGACGGTCTCATCATCGCGAGCGCGACCGGCTCCACCGCCTACAACCTCGCGGCCGGCGGCCCCATCGTCCATCCGATGGTGGATGCGCTGGTGCTCACGCCCATTGCCCCGCACACGCTGACGCACCGCCCGGTGATCATTCCGGGCGGCGCGGAAGTCGAGGTGCGCATGGAAGCCGATGGCGCCACCGAAGACGTCTTCGTCACCTACGACGGGCAATCGGGATATCCGGTCGAGGAGGGCGACCTCGTCCGCGTCCGCAAGTCGGACCGGACGCTGCGGCTCGTCAAGCCGGCCAGGAACTACTTCGAGGTGCTCAGGGAAAAGCTGAAATGGGGAGAGCGCTGAGGGCGAAAGGGGGCAAGGGGTTAGGGGGCAAGGGGTTAGGGGGCCTTGCCCCCGTGTCCCCTCGCCCCCTCGTGATCACGGCCGCCTCAGCGAGTTCACGAGGGCGTGCAACATGCGACCAATCTCCTGGGCGTCGGCGATCATTGCGCTCGCCTCGTCTTCGGAGAGGACATCAAGCCGGTGCGCCAGCTCGATCTGAGTCTGTAACTCATTGTTCGAGCCGTTCGAAAAGCGGAGGTGATGCACGTACTCCGCTGTATGGTGTCGCCCGAACCCTTCGGCGATGTTCGACGGCACCGATACGCACGATTTCCGGATCTCGTGGCCGAGGACCCACTGATGGCTTCCAGGGAATCGCTGCGATCTCCGATAACAGCGCTCGGCCAAGTCCATCGATTTTTGCCACACGACAAGGTCACGGAACGACGTAATTTTCGACATGTTCGCGATCAGGCACAGGCTGTGCCGACGCGAAACGTCGATGTTTTTGCGTCATCGAAGCGACCACTCGGCAGAAATTGCAATCTCCGTCCGGCTTTCAAGGTGACGAAACTGCACACGGCCGCGCGACTGGGCCTTGCGCCTCCTCCCCTCGCCCCCTCGCCCCCTTCCCCCTGCCCCCTTCGGGCCTGTATCCTGCCCTCGTGCACTTGAGGTTCGGGGCAGCGACTGATCCCGGGCTCGTGCGGCTCCGGAACGAGGACCGGTTCATTGCCGATCCGGAACTCGGTCTCTTTGCCGTCATCGACGGGATGGGCGGTCACACGGGCGGCGACCTCGCATCCGCAACCATCGCCGAGGCCGTGACCGCGTTCATCCGCGAGACCGCCGGCGACTCCGACAAGACCTGGCCGTCGGGCCTCGACCCCCAGCTCTCGATCCTTGCCAACCGCCTCCAGGTGGCGATCCGCAGCGCCAACCGGCTGCTCGCCACACGCGCGAAGACGAACGCCGCCCTCGACGGCAGCGGCGCCACGCTGGCGGCCGCGCTCTTCAGCGAGGGGGAGCTGGCGATCTCCAACGTCGGAGATTGCCGCGCGTATCTGCTGCGACGCGGCGAGCTCTCCCAGATAACGCGCGACCACTCCATCGTGGCCGAGCAGGTGGCGCTCGGCCTGATTGATTCCGAGGCCGCGCGGACCCACCCGCTCCGCCACGTCGTCACCCGGGCCGTGTCCGGACAGTCCGGGATGCCGGTCGACATCCTGGAGCTGAAGGTCGAATCGGGCGATCGTCTTGTTCTCTGCTCGGATGGAATTCACGGCGTTCTGACCGATAACGAGATTGCGGCCATTGTGGGCGCCCAGGGGCGCAGCCTCGACCAGGTCTGCCGGGCCGCCATTGAGGCGGTCAACGCCCGCGGCGGACCCGACAACGCCACGGCGGTGGTCATCGAGGCCGTTTAAGGACGTTTGTGGCAGCTCTTCCGGAGAAGATCGGTCAGTTCGAGGTGCTTCGCCAGATCGGCTCGGGCGGCATGGGCGCGGTCTACCTGGGTCGCGATCCCGAGCTGGATCGGCAGGTCGCCATCAAGGTGATTCGCGAGGAGGTGCACGACCAGGAAGTCCTCGACCGCTTCTTCCGCGAGGCGCGGGCCGCCGCCGCCCTCCGCCACCCGAACATCATCACGATTTATGCGAGCGGCCAGCACCAGCACCAGCCGTACATGGTCATGGAGTTCGTTGACGGCGAGTCGCTGGCGGAGATCATCCGCAAGAAGCGCTCGCTGACGCTCGCCGACCGGTTGTCGTACCTCGAACAGATCTGCGCGGGGCTGCACTTCGCCCACCGCGCCGGGATTGTCCATCGCGACGTCAAGCCGGCCAATGTCATGGTCGACCGCCACGGCATAGTGCGCATCCTCGACTTCGGCATCGCGCGCATCGAAGGCTCCGCCATGACGCAGGACGGCGCGTTGATGGGGTCGTTGAACTACATGTCCCCCGAGCAGATGCTCGGGCGGCCGATCGACCACCGCAGCGACATCTTTTCTGTGGGGAGCCTCGCCTACGAGCTCGTGTCGTACCAGCAGGCGTTCAAGGGGGGGCTCAACGACGGGCTGCTTCAGCGGCTGCCGCACGAGGATCCGCCACCGCTGCACGAGGTTGCTCCGGACATCCCGTGGGCGCTGGAAGAGATCATCATGCGCGCCCTCCAGAAGGCGCCGGAGAACCGCTTCAAGGATCTTGCCGAGATGCGCAGTGCGCTGCTGGCCGTGCAGCAGGGTGCGCCGGCGCCACTTCCCCCGGCCGCCGACGACCGCACGATGGTGATTCCGCGTGAAGCGCTGGCGCGGGACGACTCGGGGGTGTTCCCCGCGGCCGCTGCGCCTCCATCGAGCCCTACCCCGCTCTGGTCGCAGATGGACCCGGCACCTGTCGCGCCGCCGCCGCCCCCGGCGCCTCCGCCCGTTGTCGGCCCGGCCACCGGCACGGGATGGATGCCCGACACGGCGGCCAGGCCGGAGCCGACTGCTCCTGGAACGCAGACGTGGCAGGCCAAGAAGAAAGCCGCGCAGCCGGCGGCCTCACCGGCGCGGACGAGCGCCGGCACCACGGTCCGCAAGGTGGCGACGACGCGTCCGGCGACGATTCGCCCCCAGGCGCCGCCGCCGCGCGCCTCATCGCACAAGTGGGTGGTCGGCGGCGTCGCAGCGGCGCTCCTCGTCGGCGCGGCTGCGGCCATTCCGTGGCTGACGGCCCCGCCGGTCAGCGTGCTCGAGCGCGAGCGGCCGGGGATCGAGGCCTCCCTGGAGCGCTACCGGATCGGCTATCGCAACCGGGAATTGTCGGCCGTGACGGCGGCCTTTCCGAGACTCCCGCAGGAGATGCGGCAGGCGATGCAGCGTACCTTCGCGAACTGCCTGGTCTACGAGGTGACGTTCGATCGGGTGCAGGTGCAGATGACCCCGGACAACGAGGCGCTCGCCGAGATCGCGCTGCGCAGCACGCACACCTGCACGCCGCAGTCGGGCGAACGGCAGACATCCACTGGGTACGACGAAACCTTTACGCTGCGGAAGAACGGCGAGACGTGGGTGATTGAATCAGCCAACCGAGCGCAGTAGCTCGGCGCGCATGGCGGCGGCGTCGGGCTCCTCGTGGAGCGCGGCGAACTCTTGCTCCACCGCTTCGAACAAATCGATCATCTCCGGGTCGAACTGCTTCCCGCGATCCACGCGTAGCCGGCGGGCGGCCTCCTTGGCGGGGAGCGCGTTGCGGTACGGACGCGCGGACGTCATCGCATCGTAGCTGTCGGCCACCGCCATCAGCCGCGCGTGCGCATGGATCTCGGTGCCGGCCAGCCGGTCCGGGTAGCCCATCCCGTCCCACCGCTCGTGGTGGCCGCGCACCGCGGGGAGCGACGCGCCGAGGAACGGCAGCGGCTCGAGCATGTCATGGCCGATCGTGACGTGCGCCTCCATGAGCGCCCGCTCGTGCGGATCCAGCGACCCCTCCTTCAGCAGCACCCGGTCGGGCACGCCCACCTTGCCGATGTCGTGCAGCAGGGCGGCGCGGCGGATCGTCTCGAACTCCTCCGTGTACTTGCCGCTGTGCCGGGCGAGCACCATTGAGTACGCGGCAACGCGCTCGGAATGGCCGGCCGTATACCGATCGCGTGCGTCGATCGCCCTGGCGAACGCCTCCAGCGTGGCGCGGAAGTGCCGGGCGCGGTCTTCGTACAGCTGGGCGGTCTCGAGCGCGGCGGCCGCGTGCCCCGCGAACGCCGACGCGTACTCAGCCAGCTCGGGCGCGAACTGCTCGACGCCGAGCTTGTCGGCATAGAGCGCGCCGATCGGGCCCGACCGGCCGAGCAGCGGGACGCAGATCACCGATCGTACGCCCGCGAGCATCACGCTGGCCGCCTGCTGCAGCCGCGGGTCCATCCGGATGTCGTGCACGATGAAGGCATCGCGCGCGCTGAGCGCTTCGCGGACGACCGTGGAACTGGCGAACTCCGAGACCGATGAATAGGCACCCGACGGCCGCACCGCGCGCGGGGTCATCGCGCCCGTCTGGCTGTCGACCAGCAGAATCGCCGCGCGGTCCGGCTTCACGATCGCCGCCAGCCGATCGAGCACCCGCTCCAGCAGCGCCGGCAGATCCTGGAAGGCCATCATCTCGCGGCTCGTGGCCAGCAGCGCTTCGAGCGCGAGGCGATCGACCTTCGGCGCCTCGGTCATCGAGACGCGACGGAGGATCGTCTGCGACACGACAGGCGCGTCCGGCACGGCCGGCGCATCCGCGAGGCTGACGATGTACTCGATGCGGCCGAAGCGGACCGTGTCGCCCGGCACCAGGTAGGCGCTCAGCTGCTCGGTGCCGTTGATGAAGATGCCGTTGGTGCTGCCGAGATCGTCGATGGCGAGCTGGCCGGTGTCGTCGATGCTGACGCGCGCGTGCAGGCGTGAAAGGCTCGGGTCGTCGACCAGCACGTCCGCCTGGTGCCCGCGGCCGACGGTCTTCGACTCGCCCGGCGCGAGATCGATCACCGGCAGGCTCGGGGCGAGATTCACCGGGGCAAGCCGCAGGCCCGGCATTGCGTGCAAATATACCTTAACCGGGGGTCGCGCACGCTGAAAGCGGGCGTGAGTCCCGCGGGTAATGCACGTGCCTCAGGTATGGCGCGCACGCTCAAACCTGCGCGCTGTGGCTCAAGGTCGCACGGCGCGTCAGCGCCGGAAGTACAAAATTTGAAATTTCCGGACGTTGCGATTGTGCTCGGCGAGCGTCGTCGCAAACACGTGCGAGCCGTCATTACGGCTCACGAAGTACAGATAGCTGACAGGAGCGTGCACGAGCGCCGCGTCCAGCGACGCCTTTCCGGGCGCCGCGATGGGGCCGGGAGGCAGTCCGGCGTACCGGTAGGTGTTGTACGGGGAATCGATCGCCAGGTCCTGCCGCCGGATGTTGCCGTTGTAGCGTCCGGCTTTCTGGAGGGCGTACACGACGGTGGGATCGGCCTGCAGGCCCATGCCGATCTTGAGCCGGTTCCGGTAGACCGCCGCGACCAGCGGACGCTCCTCCGGACGTCCCGTTTCCTTCTCGACGAGCGACGCGAGCGTCACCACCTGCCGCGTGGTCAGGGCCTGTTCCTCGGCGCGCCGGCGGAGATCGTTGCTATATGCCGCGCGAAAGCGCTCCACCATCAGCGCCACGAGACGGCGCGCGGGCGTGCCGCGGGGCATCGCATACGTGTCGGGGAACAGGTAGCCTTCGAGATCGGTGGCGAGCGGATCGAGATCGCGGATGAGCGACGCGTCCCGGCCGGCTTCCACGAAGCTCGTTGCGCTGCCGAACTCACGCGCCTCGTAGAGGCGCGCCATCTCGGCAATGGTGAGCCCTTCAGGAAAGGTGATGCGCCTGGCGTAGACGTCGCCGCGCGCCAGGCGATCGATGACATCGACCGCGGCAAGGGGCCGATCGAACCGGTACTCGCCGGCCTGCAGCGCCTGCGAGCGGCGCGTCCACCAGAGCGCCGCCCGGAACGTGAACCCGTCGCGGACGATGCCCGCCTCCACCAGGCGACGACCGATGGCCGCCGTCGCGGTGCCCGCGGGGATGTCGACGAACTGCTCGGTGGATTCGTACCCTTTGTAGGGCGTGTGTATGCGGTTCCAGACCGCCCACACCGCCACTCCGGCACCGATGCCCAGCACGAGGCCGACGACGACCGCTGCGGTGATCGGCCTCCGCATCACACGTCGGGATCGGCGGCAAGCGGCACCGGCCGGCCCGGCCGGAGGTCGAGGTAGTCCTGCAGGATGACGGCAGCCGCGGCCGCGTCGAGCCGCTCTTTCCGCGAGCGCCAGTCACTGTCAGTGACCGCCAGCCGGCTCTCGGCCTCGCGGCTGGTGAGGCGCTCGTCCTGGCGGATGACCGGAAGCCCGGTGAGCCGTTCGAGCTCCGTCGCGAACGCCTCCACGCGCGACGTCATCGAGGTCGGCGATCCGTCGAGCCGCCGCGGCAGGCCGACCACGATGGACGACACGCCGTCCTCTTCGGCCGCCAGCCGCGCGACTTCGGCGGCGGCGAGCCGCACCGCGTCGGCATCGAGCGAGGCGGGGCGCAGCACGGTCAGGGGACGCGCCAGCGTCAGCGTGGCGTCGCTGACCGCCACGCCGATGCGCCGCTCTCCGACGTCGAGCCCCACGATTCGCACGCTATAATTCTCTCACTCTTCCGCACATGACTGCCGCACCGACGGGCCACAGAGACGCAGAGACACAGAGATTGATCAAGATTCTCCGTGCCTCTGTGTCTCTGTGGCTTGTGCTCATCGGTTTCGCCATCGGCGCCGCGCCGACGGCTTCCACCCCAGCGCGCACACTCCGCGCGCTGGGGGCCCCGGCGCAAGACGCGGATCGCGCGCGGACCGAAGCGCAGGCGCGCCGCGTCGACGACCGGATCCGCGCGCTGCAGGGCGAAGCGGACCGGCTCGCCGGTGAGGCGCGCACGCTGCTCGGCGAGCTGCGCACGCTCGAGATCGAGCAACAGCTCCAGATCGAGCGCGTGAGCGAGGCGCAGGCCGCCGTCGAGCGCGGGCGCGCGGCCGTGGACGAGGCGGACGCGCGGCTCGAGGCGCTCGAGCAGCAGCGGCTCGCGCAGCTGCCCGACCTCAAGGCGCAGCTCGTCGACATCTACAAGCGCGGGCGTACCGGCTACACCAAGCTCCTGTTCGGCACGACCAGCGTGCGCGAGTTCGGCCGGGCGCTCCGCGCCGTGGCGGCGCTGATGCGCATCAACGAAGGACGCGTGGCGGAGCACCGGCGTACGCTCGACGAGCTGCGCCGCGAGCGCGCCGCGATCGAGGAGGAGCTGCGTGCCCTCGAGGCGCACGACGCCGACGCCCGCCGCGCGCGCGCCGCCGCCGACCGCGCGCTCGCCGCGCGGGCCCGGCTGCTCGCCCAGATCGACAGCCGGCGCGATCTGACCGCGCAACTGGCCGGTGAACTCCAGCTCGCCCACGACCGCCTGCAGCAGCAGCTCGCCGCGCTGGCGGGGGGCCGCGCGGTCGAGCCGGTCGCCGTCCCCGTGGCGCCGTTTCGCGGGGCGCTCGAGTGGCCGGTCCCGGGCCGGGTGCTCGTGCCGTTCGGGAAAGCGCCGGGGCGTCCTGGCGACAACTCCGCGAGAAACGGGATCGAGATCGCCGCCCCGGCGGGCACGCCGGTGCACGCCGTGCACCCGGGCACGGTGTCGTACGCCGAGCCGTTCACCGGCTTCGGCAATCTCGTGATTGTCGATCACGGAGCGAACGCGTATACGGTGTACGGGTACCTCGACACCGTCGCGGTCCCCCGCGGCACGCCCGTCGACGCCGGCACCGAACTCGGCCGCGTCGGCTCGGCGCCCGCGGGGCCGCCGGCGCTGTATTTCGAGGTCCGCGTCGACGGTCGTTCGGTCGATCCCATACAATGGTTGAGACCTAACCGGTAGCTGGTAGCCGGTGCTGGTAGCCGGTAGGGTGGTAGGCCGTTGCTACCGGCTACCGGCTACGGGCTACTGGCAGTTGGAGCCGATGATGACTTCGCGCAGCCGAACCGTCGTCCTCGCCGTTTCGACCCTGATCATGGCGTTCGCCTTCGTCGGCGGCTATCTCGGCCAGGCGATGGCGAAGGACGACACGTACCAGCACCTGCGCGTCTTCGAGGATGTCGTGTCGCTCGTCCTGAGCAATTACGTCGAGCCGGTGGACGTGCGCGACGCGATGCAGGGCGCGATGCGCGGCCTGGCCGACGGGCTCGATCCCGAGAGCAGCTATCTCCCGCCGGCGCTCGTCAAGAGCCTCGAGGCGAACGACCGCGGCGGACCGGCCGAAGTGGGCCTCGATCTCACACGGCAGTACTACCTGCGCGTCGTCGGCGCGCGCGACGGCTCGCCGGCGGCGCGAGCCGGCCTGCGGCCGGGGGATTTCATCCGCGCCATCGACAACCGGCCGACGCGCGACATGTCGGCGTATGAAGGCGCCCGCCTCCTGCGCGGCGCGCCGGGGTCGAAGGTCTCGCTGCTCGTCATCCGCGGAAACGCCGCCGATCCGCATGTGGTCGATCTCGTGCGCGAGCCGGTCACCGGTCCTGACGTGACGTCGCGAATGGCGAACCGGACGGTCGGCTACATCCGGGTGGCCGAGTTCTCCGCCGAGTCGCCGGCGCGCCTCAAGCAGGCGATCGACACGCTGACGAAAACGGGTGCCACGCGCTTCATCGTC
>JACPTI010000019.1 GCA_016192845.1 Acidobacteriota bacterium | reverse complement strand
GACGTACGACGGCAGATAGCCTCCTGCGTGGGCGCCGCACACCCGCAGCCGCGGATGCCGGTCGAAGACGCCGTCGAAGATCAGCCGCGACAGGAAATAGGTGGTTTCGAGCGGGTTGCCGATGATGTTGCCCAGATCCCCGCGCCCGCGCCACGCGCCGTCCTTGATGATGTTGTCCGCGCCGCCCGGGTGCATGAAGACGAGCTCGCCCATTTCGGCCGCCTTCGCCCAGAACGGATCGAACTTCGGGAGCGACAGGTCCTCGCCGTTGACGTGGCCACCCAGCGTGACGCCGCGCGCGCCGAGCCCCGTGACCGCATCCTGCAGGATCTCGGCGGCCAGATCCGGAAACTGCAGCGGCACCGAGGCCATTGCCACGAAGCGGTCGGGGTACTTCTTGACCCACTGGGCCAGCCCTTCGTTCTGCGCGTTGCAGATGGCGCGGGCGAGCCCGCGGTCCTGTGCCCCGTACCACCAGAAGCCGTTGATGCTCAGCGCCTGGAGGTCGACGCCCTGCTTGTCCATCGCCACGATCCGCTGCTCGAGGCCTGGATTGCCGGCGCCCTGCTTCTCGAACGGCGTCCCCTTGACGACATCGCCGAGCGGGATGGTGGTGTGCGCGTGCACGTCGATGACGCGGATGCGCCTGCCGCCGATCGAGACCTGCCGCCGCGCCGGGGCCTGGGCCCGGGCCGGCCCGCCGTCGCGGCCCACCAGATACGCGCCCGCGGCGCCCGCGGCGACGCGCTTGAAGAAATCCCTGCGATTCGGCATCACTCGCCTCCGGTTTGTGGTTGGTGGATGGTGGTTTGTGGTGGTCAACTACCAACCACCAACCACCAACCGGAAAAGGTGAGCGGAACTCTATACTCGAACCGAAGGCGATTCAATCGGCTGCCGGATCGCAGAGTAGGCTGCGGGAACTATTGACTTCGCCCCCGCTTCGACCTAAAACGGGTTGCTGGACTACTTTTCGAGCATCCAGAAAGGAATGCGTATGAAGCTGTGCAGGACGATGCTGGCGGTGCTGATTCTTCTCGGTGCGCTGCGGACCGAGGCCATCGCCCAGAACGTGGCGGCGAAGGCGGCGCCACCGCCCGCCATTCCCACCGTGTCGCTCGCCAACGTCGCCCGCCAGGGGTTCTGGTTCGCGGGCGGGAAGTACGTCGGCGAGCTTGGCGAGGAGAAAGAAGCGACCATGGGCGGCGCCATGTACGTCGAGGTGATGGTGCCGAAGCAGATCCGATCGCCGTACCCGATCGTGCTGTTCCACGGCGCGGGGCAGACGGGGGTGGACTGGCTGCAGACGCCCGACGGGCGGCCGGGCTGGGCCTACAACTTCCTCGACATGGGCTACGTGGTCTACATGACCGACTTCCCGGCGCGCGGCCGCTCGCAGTACGTGCCGGGCGTCGACGGCAACCTGACGATCCGGACCGCCGACAACCTCGAGGAGATCTTCACGGCCGGCGCTGCGCGCGGCAACTACCCGCAGGCGAAGAAGCACACGGCGTGGCCGGGCGCCGGGCGCATCGGCGACAAGATCTTCGACGACTTCACCAGGACGCAGGTGCAGTTCCTCCAGGGCAACCGGCAGGAGACGCTGGCGCGCGACGCCTACATCGCGCTGCTCGATGAGATCAACACGCCGGTCATCCTGCTGACGCACTCCCAGGGCGGCGCGTTCGGCTGGCTCGTCGCCGACGCGCGGCCGAACCTGGTCAAGGCGATCGTCACGCTCGAGCCGGCGGCGCCGCCGATCCGCGGCGTCGACGCCGCGAAGGTGGCCTACCAGCAGGGCGGCGGCCTCAGCTGGGGCGTCGCCAACAGCCCGATCACGTACGAGCCCGCCGTCAGCGACCCGAAGGAGCTGCAGACGGTGCTCGAGACGCAGGCGCCCGCCTCCGACAAAGTGCCGTGCTACGTGCAGCAGGAGCCGGCGCGGAAGCTCAGGAACCTGCAGAACATTCCGGTGATGCTGATGGTCGGCGAGGGGAGCTACCACCGCATCTACGACCACTGCCTCGCGAAGTGGCTCAATCAGGCGGGCGTCAAGACGGAGTACGTCGAGATGGAGAGCGTCGGCCTGCGCGGCAACGGCCACATGATGATGCTCGAGCAGAACAGCGGGGAGATCGCCAAGTACATCGGCGGCTGGCTGAGCCGCAACGCGCGCCCCGGCCGCGGGGAGAACGCGTCGCGGGCGACGCCGCCGAAGACGATCCCGACCTTCTCCGTGGAGAACATCTCGCGCAAGGGGTTCTTCTACGCGGGCGGCGGGTACTGGGGCGAGCCGGGGCGGCGCGTGATGCGCGGCGCCATGTACACGGAAGTGCTGGTGCCGCGGCAGATCCGCCATCCGAACCCGATCGTCCTGTTCCACGGCAACGGCCAGACGGGCGTCGACTGGCTGCAGACGCCCGACGGCCGCGCGGGATGGGCGTACCGCCTCGTCGAAGAAGGCTTCGTCGTCTATATGGTGGACTACCCGGCGCGCGGCCGCTCGGCGTACGTCCCGCTCCCCGGTCCGGACGGCAAGGCACCAATTGACGGCAACCTCGGCATCCGCACCGCGCTCGAGATCGAACGCATCTGGACCAACGCGCGCGAGCGCGGCGACTTTCCGCTGAAGATGAACCACACGCAGTGGCCAGGCCCCGGCAAGATGGGCGATCCGGTCTTCGATTTCTTCATGAAGACGCAGGTCCAGTTTGCCGGCGCGACGGGACAGCTCGTGCGGCCCGCGGGAATCGCGCTGCTCGAGACGATCGGCACGCCCGTGATTCTCTTCACCCACTCGCAGGGCGGCGGCTTCGGCTTCGACATCACCGAGGCACGCCCGCACCTGGTGCGCGCGATGATCACCGCCGAGCCGGGCGGTCCGCAGTTCGGCGGCGTCGACACGGCGAAGGTGGAGGCTCGGCCGCGCAATCCGAACTCCTGGGGGTTGACGAACAACCCGTACGAGTACGACCCGCCGGCGAACGCCCCGTCGGAGATCGAAGTCGTGCTCGAGGAGAAGTCGGAGCGCCCGGACGAGGCGCGCTGCTGGATGCAGAAGGAGCCGGCGCGGAAGCTCGTCCGGTGGCAGAACATTCCGGTGGTCGCCATTTCCGCCAGCGGCACGTACCACCGGGTGTACGACCCGTGCATCCCGAAGTTCCTGAAGCAGGCGGGCGTCAAGGCGGAGTTCATCCGCCTCGAGGAGGTCGGCTTCAGCGGCAACAGCCACATGATGATGTCCGAGCGCAACAGCGACGGCATCATCCGATGGGTGATCGGCTGGATCCGGAAGAACGTGCCGGCGACGGTCACGAGCACGAGGTAGGCTTTGCTTTAGGCGTAGGGCTTTGGGCGTAGGGCTTTGGGCGTAGGGCTTTAGGCTTTGGCCCAAAGCCGGAAGCCCAAGGCCCAAAGCCCAAGGCCCAGAGCCATTGGAGGCACTTATGCGGAAGCGCGCGTCATGTGTTGGGATTGCGGCCGCCGCCGCGCTGGTCGTCGGCTTCGTGCTCGGCACCGAGGTCACGCCGGTCGAGGGGCAGGGGCAGGAGGTTACCACGGCGGCCGTGCCGAGCGAGAAGGGCGGCCAGGACATCTTCGGCGCCTACACGGTGGCGAGCTGGCCGAAGCCGCTCGAGTCGCGGCCGGGGCACGAAAACTGGACGTCGGGCGCCGGGCAGTACGTCTTCGCGGAGAGCCCGAACCGCGTGTTCGTGCTCCAGCGCGGTGAGCTGCCGGTGATTCACAAGCGGCCGGCGACGGTGAAGGTCGCGCCGAGCATCGAATTCCCGATCGGGCGGCTGCCGCTGCGCGATGCGACGTCGGCCAGCCCGCCGGGCGCGCTGTTCAAGCCGGGCACGCGCGAGCCGGGCGACGATCTCGACGCCGGCCAGCCGGGCGTCGACTATCGCTGGGAGCACATCGTCACCGTGTTCAACGCACAGGGCGACCTCATCGAGGACTGGACGCAGTGGGACAAGATGTTCCGCCGTCCGCACGCGATCTACATCAGTCCCTACGACCCGCAGAAGAACATCTGGATCGTGGACGACTACCGCCACGCGATCTTCAAGTTCTCGAACGACGGGAAGCGGCTGCTGCAGACGGTCGGCGAGCCGAACGTGCCGGGAGACGACGACAAGCACTTCTTCCGGCCGACGTTCATCGCGTGGCTGCCGGATGGCACGTTCTTCGTGGCTGACGGCTACCAGAACACCCGCGTCGTGAAGTTCGACCGCGACGGCAGGTTCCTGATGACGTGGGGGCAGCGCGGCGAGCAGGGGAAGGAGACGCGCCCGGGCTACTTCAACAACGTGCATGGGATTGCCGTCGATCCGCAGACGCGGCGCGTGTTCGTCAACGACCGGAACAACGGCCGCGTGCAGGTGTTCGACGAGAACGGCAAGTTCCTCGACCAGTGGAGCTTCGGACCGCGGCCGACCTCCGACATCCACATGTTCATCATCACGAGCGATCGGTACCTCTGGGCGGCCGATCGCGGCACGTCGAAGCTGCTCAAGTACAGCCTCGACGGCCGGTTCCTGTACTCGTGGGGCACCTGGGGCGACTTCCGCGGCGCGTTCTGGGGCGTGCACGGGATGAGCGTCGACCAGGAAGGGAACGTCTACACGGCCGCGGTCGACAGCGGCGGCGCGCAGAAGTTCGTACCGCGCCGCGGCGCCAACCCGGCGTTCCTTCTCGGCAAGCAGGTGAACCCGGGCTGGGGCACGAACTGAATCAGGCTTCAGGCTTTGGGCTCTGGGCTTTGGGCCGGCCCGACGACCTCCCTCGTCGGGCCTTTTTTGCTTTTTCTCGTGCAGGCGTTACGCTGACCGAACAGCCTAAAGCCGAAAGCCTGAAGCCCAAAGCCGAGTGATTTACCTCCTTTTCTTCCTTTCCGGCCTGAGCGGCCTCATCTACCAGGTCGTCTGGGTTCGGGTGTTCGGCAACGTCTTCGGCAACACCATCCATTCCGCGTCGATCGTCGTCGCGGTCTTCATGCTGGGACTGGGCGCCGGCGGCTACCTTGTCGGCGCCTGGGCGGACCGCCGGTACATCGAGCGGCCGGATTCGCTCCTCCGCGCGTACGGCCATGTCGAGGTGGCGATCGCGGCGATGGGGTTGGCCGTCGCCGCGGCCCTGCCGCATCTCGGCGCCCTGTCGGCGATGGTGTCGTCCTACGTCCGCGAACCGTCGGGATGGTACGCGCTGTCGGCGGGGTCGTATCTGGCGCGCGCGGGCATCGCCATCGGGCTGCTGACGCCGATCACGCTTCTGATGGGCGGGACGCTGACGCTGCTCATCCGGCATCTGGTGCGCAGCGATCTCGCCATCGGCGGCTGGCGCATCGCGGAGCTGTACGGCATCAACACGCTCGGAGCCGCGACGGGCGCGGTTCTGACGGACTTCGCGCTCGTGCCGGCGTGGGGCCTCTGGCCGGCGCAGATGATTGCGGTGGGCCTCAACGTGCTCGCCGGCGTGGGCGCGTGGTATCTGGCAGCCAGGAGACAGGAGACAGGAGTCAGGAGACAAGAGGTCCGGCTAAAGCCGGACGCCACGACGGCCAAGAGAAGAGGAAGAGTACGTAGCGTCCGGCTTCAGCCGGACCAAAGGCAGCCGGACCAACCACAGACAGCCGCGACCAACGGCGGCGGCCGCGCCGTGGCGCTCACCAGCCTCGCACTCGCAATGTCCGGTCTGGCGGCGCTCGGCATGGAGATTCTCTGGTTCCGCCATTTCACGATCCTGCTCGGCGGCTTCCGGGCCGTCTTCGCGCTGCTGCTGACGCTGATCCTGCTCGGCATCGGGGCGGGCTCGCTCATCGGCGGCGTCGTCCACCGCCGCACCGGGCGCCCCGCCGAGTGGCTGATGCTCGCGCAGGGGCTGTTCGTCGCCTCGACGCTCTTCGGCTTTGCGCGCGCCGACGTCGAGGCGATCAACACCGATCCGGTTGCCGGCGCGGGCGGGCTCGCCGAGCTGTGGTTCAACGCCAAGCCGATGCTGGCGGAGGTGGGGATTCCGGCGCTGCTGATGGGGTTCGCGTTCCCGCTCGCCAACGCCGTGATCCAGCGCGCGGAATTCGTCGTCGGCCGCCGCGCGGGCGCGCTGTACCTCGCGAATACGGCGGGAGCCGTCGCCGGCAGCCTGGCCGCCGGGTTCGCGCTGCTCCCGGCGCTCGGCCTCCAGTCGAGCACCACGATCCTGATGCTCGTCGCCGTGCTGTCGGTCGTGCCGCTGTACTTCGCGGCGGGCCCACTTGGGGCCGACCTGAAGGTCGGCTCCTCCACAGCGCCTGGACGGGTGCTGGCGGTGAGCCTCGCAATCGCGGGCGTTGCGCTCGGCCTCTGGCTGTGGCTCCCGGCCGACCACGTCACCATGCGTGCGCTCGGGGCACCGGACGAGTACGAACGGCGGCTCGTGGTGAGCGACGGCCTGACGGAGCTCATCGCGGTGACCGAGGCGCCCGGGAAGGCCCGGACGCTCTATACCAACGGCCACGCGATGTCGTCGACGCTGCCGCTGTCGCAGCGCTACATGCGCGCGCTGGCGCACGTGCCGCTCCTCTCCATGGAGCGGCCTGAGGACGTGCTCGTCATCGGCTTCGGCGTCGGCAACACGACGCATGCGGCCACGCTGCATCCGTCGGTGCGCCGCGTCGAGCTGGCGGACCTGTCGCGCGACATCCTGACGCACGCGTCGTACTTCGAAGACGCGAACGGCCGCGTCCTGGCGGATCCGAAAGTCGCGGTCCACATCAACGACGGCCGGCAGCACCTCCAGATGCGGGCGCCGGGCGCGTACGACCTCGTGGCGCTGGAGCCGCCGCCGATCGCGTACGCCGGCGTCAGCGCGCTGTATTCCCGCGAGTTCTACGCGCTGGCGCGCACGCGGCTCAAGCCGAACGGCTACATCAGCCAGTGGCTCCCCGCCTATCAGGTCCCGCCCCAGACGACGCTGTCGATGGTGCGCGCCTTCGTCGACGTGTTCCCCGACGCGGTGCTGCTCTCCGGCGCCGCGTCGGACCTGCTGCTGCTCGGGACCACCGCCGAGCGAATCGCCATCGATCCCGACCGCGTGGCCGCCGCGCTGGCGGCCGCTCCGGCCGTGCGCGGCGATCTCGGGCGGGTGAGCCTCGGGCGGCTGCACGAGATCGTCGGCATGTTCGTCGGATCGGCGCGCACGCTGGACGAGGCGACCCGCGGCGTCCCGCCCGTCGTCGACGACCGGCCGCTGCAGGAGTACGGCGTCAGGTCGATGTTGAGCATCGGCTACGGCGTGCCTGCGGGGATCGTCGACCTCGGACGCGTCGCGGAGTGGTGCCCGCGCTGCTTCAGCGGCGGCCGGCCGGTGGCGCCGCTCGAGCCGCTCGATCTGTACTTCAGGCTGCTCGCGCTCGCCTACGAGGCCTCGCGGGCGGAGGTCGCCGAGGCGCGCCGGCTGGCCGAGCGGGAGGGGCGCCTCGTGGCCGGCAGCGCGTATCTGGGGGCGATCGTCCCCGAGTCGGCGGAAACGCACAACGTGCTCGGCGTCGCGCTGGCCGAGCGGGGGCAGATCGACGCCGCGATCGCCGAGTTCCGCCAGGCGCTCGAGCTCGACGCGAACGACGCGGCCGCGCACTGGCATCTTGGCGCGGCGCTTGCCTCGGGCGGCGACGCCGAGGACGCGACGGCGCACCTGGCGCGGTCGGTGGAGCTCGACCCGGCCAACAGCCAGGCGCACAGCGATCTGGGGCTGATGCTTGCCGTGCAGGGGAAATTCGACGAAGCTGTTAGTCATCTGGAGCGGGCGCTGGCGCTCGATCCGCAGGCGGCCGACGCCCGCCGCAACCTCGAGATCCTGCGGCGCCGCGGTCGGGTCGCTGCGCGACCCGACTAGCCGGCACGGGCCGCCATGCGGCCCGATCGACCTTGACCCGCCTCGGACGCGCCCATAAAATGAACCCTTTTGCGTTGATTCGCTGAGGACTCCCTGCATGGTGACCGGCGCCGCAGCCCTGACGCAGCCACGTATCCGCCTCACGACGAACCAGAAACGCGGCTTCCTGGCGGCCTGGGGCGGCTGGGCGCTCGACGGCATGGACTCGTTCATCTATGCCCTGGTGCTCGTGCCCGCCCTCACGGAGCTGCTGCCCGCGTCGGGCATCGCGGTGACGCCCGCCAACATCGGCTACTACGGCAGCATCCTGTTCGCCCTCTTCCTGTTCGGATGGGGCACGTCGATGGTGTGGGGACCGATCGGCGACCGGATCGGCCGCGTCCGCGCGCTGATGCTGACGATCCTCTGCTACTCGCTGTTCACGTTCCTCTGCGGGTTCGTCACGAACATCTGGCAGCTCGCGATCCTGCGCGTGCTGTGCGGGATCGGCATCGGCGGCGAGCAACCGGTCGGCGCTACCTACATCGCCGAGGAGCTGGACGAGCGGACCCGGAAGATAGGCGCCGGGTTGATGCATACGGGCTACTACTTCGGCTTCTTCTTTGCCGCCGTCGCCAACTACGTCATCGGCGCCAATTACGGGTGGCGGTGGATGTTCATCTTCGGCGGCGTGCCCGCGCTGATGATTGCCTTCATCCGCTATGGGGTGCACGAGTCGAAGAAGTGGCACGAAAAGTTTGGCGCCGCCGAACATGCGCGTCCGAAGATGACGGAAGCCTTCGGCACGCTGTTCACGCCCAGGTACAAGCACGATACGATGGTGATGTCGGGACTCTTCCTCGTCTCGATCATTCTGCTCTGGGCGGGTTCCATCTACGTCCCGACGGCCGTGACGCAGCTGGCGCAGCGGGCCGGCAGCTCTCCGGCTGATGCCGCGCGGATGGCGTCGTACGGCTCGGTGGTACTGGCGATTGGCACGATCATCGGATGCGTGCTCGTGCCGCTGATAACAGAACGGATCGGACGCCGGCTGACGATGGCGTTGTTCTTGACCATTTTGGGCCTGAGCGCCGGATTGGGATTCGGGTACGTGTTCTATCAGCCGAGCAATGTGCTGACCACGTTCTTTGTGTGCATCTTCTTCATGGGCCTTGGCGGCGCGAACTTCGCCGTCTACACGATCTGGCTGCCCGAGCAGTACACGACCGACTGCCGCGCCAGCGCCATCGGGTTCATTAGCTCGGTGGGCCGCTTTGTCGGCGTCGCCATGGTGTTTCTCCTCGGTGCCGGCATTGCGTCGTACGGAAGCCTTGGCGTGCCGGTCGCGGTGGTGGCGATGGCGTTCGTCTTCGGCCTGGTGCTGCTGCCGTTCGCGCGCGAAACGAAAGGACAGCCGTTGCCGGCGTGATAACCCTCAGGAACACAAAGACGACGTTGCTTCGGGGTCGCACTCAGTGGCCTTCGTGACACTAACGCGCCAGACTTTGTTTTTCTGCGCAAGGGGCGCGTTAGTGTCACCAAACGTGACAGCGTCCTTTGTGGCGAAATCGTCTTGGTGTTCTTGACAGCATCGGACACACATTCGACTTTGCACGTTCCTCCGGTCCTCGAGCTCTGTAACGCAACCGTCGTCAAAGGCGATCGCGCCATCCTCGACGGCCTCACCCTCACGATCCGCGCCGACGAGCACACCGCGATCCTCGGCCCGAACGGCGCCGGCAAGTCGGCGCTGGTCCGGCTGCTGACGCACGAGGACCGCCCGCTCGCCGCCGAAGGCGCCGCGCCGCCGGTCCGCGTCTTCGGCCACGACAGCTGGGACGTGTTCGAGCTGCGCTCGCAGCTCGGCATCATCTCCTCGGACGTCCACCACCGGTTCGTGTTCGGCAACAACGAGGGGCGCGTCACGGCGGAGGCGGCCGTGCTCTCGGGGTTCTTCGCCACGCAGGGGATTCTCCGCTACGGCGTCGTCACGCAGGAGATGCGGCGCCGCGCGGCCGACGCGCTCGACCGGATGGGGGTTGCGCACCTGGCGCGGCGCCGGCTCGACGAGATGTCGAGCGGCGAAGCGCGGCGCGTGCTGCTCGCCCGCGCGCTCGTGACCGCGCCCCGCGCCCTCGTGCTCGACGAGCCGACCACGGGGCTCGATCTCGTCGCCCGGCACGCCTTCATGGAGCGCGTCCGTCAGGTGGCGCGCGGCGGCACGACGCTGATCCTGATCACGCACCACATCGAGGAAATCGTGCCGGAGATCGGGCGCGTGATCCTGCTGCGCGACGGCCGCGTGCTGACGGCAGGCCCCAAGCCGGACGTGCTCACCGCTGCGCGCCTCAGCGAGCTGTTCGACGCGCCGGTGACCGTCGAGGAAGACGCCGGCTACTACTACGCCCGCCCCGTGGATCAAGTCACAAGTCACAAGTCACAAGTCACAAGTCACAAGTCACAAGTCACAAGTCAGAAGTCACAAAGCCCAAGTCACAACGTCGAGATGTGATGTGAATCGTGATCGGGACTTGCGACTTCTGACTTGAGCCTTGTGACTTGATCAGCGTCGGCCGTAGTAACCATAGTCGTCGTCGTCGTCCGGCGGCGGGTTGTAGTCGGGCGGCGGTGCCGGTGCCGGTGCGGGCTCCGGTGTCGGCGAGGCCACGACCGGGTCCTGGATTGTGCCAACCATCGATGGATGGATGGTGCAGCGGTATGTGACCGCCGCCGCGCTCAGGGTCACCGGCGCGCTCGACTGCCCCGGCGCAAGCGTGCCGACGCTGGTCCCGTCGTCGAGCACGATCCGGTGAACGGTCGCGTCGACATTCGTCCAAACGACGGTATTGCCGACCGACGCCTGCAGCGGGTTCGGCGCAAACGCCCCCGGACCGGTCGACCCGACGATGCTGATCGTGACCGCCGTCGGCGCGGTCGGCGTGGGGTCGGGGGTGGGCGCGGGGTCGGGCGCGGGCGCGGGGTCTGGCGCGGGCGCGGGATCCGGCATCGGTTCGTGGTAGTCGGAGGGACCGAGGCTCCGGCGCGCTCCGGATCCCGGCGTCGACGCGTCAAGCGCCGAGGGTGCGACAGGGAGGCCGTCGCCGCCGCGTGCGGTAAGGGCTTACTGACCGCGTAACAACCCAGGGACCCGAGGCACACAATATGGCTATGCAGACAGTGGGGATGATCGGGCTGGGAATCATGGGGTCGGCGATGGCCGCCAACCTGGTGAAGGCAGGCTACCGCGTCATCGGATACGACGTGCTCCCGGCGCGCCGCCGGGCGCACGCGCGGGCGGGCGGCATTGCCGCGCCGAGCGCGCGCGAGGTGGGCGAGCGCGCCGCGATCGTGATCTGCTCGCTGCCGTCGGCCGCGGCGCTCGCCGCAACAGCGGCTGAGCTGGCGGCGCAGCGTGGCGCCGCCCGGATTGTCGTCGAGACCAGTACGCTGCCGATTGCGGCGAAGGAACGCGCGCGCCGGAGGTTGGAAGTGACCGCGATCACACTTCTCGATTGTCCGCTGAGCGGCACCGGCTCACAGGCGCGTGTACGGGATATTGTGGTGTATGCGAGCGGGCCGCGCGCGGCGTACCGGCGCGTGGGGCCGGTCATGGACGCCTTCGCCCGCGCGCGCTACTACGTGGGCCCGTTTGGCGCCGGGTCGAAGACGAAGTACGTCGCCAACCTGCTCGTGGCGATCCACAACGTGGCGGCGGCCGAGGCGCTCGTGCTCGCCATGAAGGCCGGGCTCGATCCCGCCACGACGCTGAAAGTCGTCGCCGACGGCGGCGGCAGCTCCTGCATGCTGCAGGTGCGCGGCCCGATGATGGTCCGCGGCGACTATTCGAAGCCGACGATGAAGCTCGACGTCTGGCAGAAGGACATGCGGATCATCGCCGACTTCGCGCGGCACGTGGGCTCACCGACGCCGCTCTTCCGCGCCACCGCGCCGATCTATGCGGCGGCGCTGGCGATGGGGCCTGCGCAGGACACCGGCGCGGTGTGCAGCGTGCTGGAGCGGATGGCGAGGGTACGGCGGCGGAAGCTCAACAGTCTGACCGCTGGCTGACATTGACCGGCGCCGCACAGCGGTCCTACCGTTGATACAGAGGGAACAAACAGGCTCACAGTCGGGTCGCTACGGCTGCTCGGCTCCATCGCCGAGTCGCTTTGCGCCATCACGCCGAGCAGGTTCCACATGCACAAGCACGTCAGCTACCCAGCCCAACTGGGCTCTCGTTTGGCTTCGCACTTGGCCAGCAATCACGTGGGACGCCGCCACTGTCAGCGCGGGATCCACCTCGATGTGAAGATCGACGTGATACTTGAATCCCGTCTTTCGCGCGTACGCTTTGTCAACCCCCTCGACGCCGGGGACGGCCAACGCGGTGGCCCGCACACGCTCGATCATGGCGCTCGGAGGCATCGTGTCCATCAGCTCCAGTGAGGCATCACGCAGTACACGCAACCCGATCAGAATGACGATGACGCCGACAGCGAAACCGCCGTAGTGGTCGGCGGCGAGAAAGCGCTCCCGGTCGTACGTCGCCAGTCCCACCGCAGTGAGGGCCACGAGTGCCGCGAGGATGTCGACGGTGTCGTTCCACGCGTCGGCCACAAGCGACGCACTTTGGATGCGGCGGCCTACCGTGAACTTGATCCCGGACATGATCCCGCGGACGGCGATTGCCACGAGCAGAGCCAGAATGGCCACAGGCCCAGGCGGCGGGTGTACCTCGCCGACGGCCTGCAGGGAATTCCAACAGATCCCTGCTCCGCCCCCTGCCAGGATCAGGCCGACCACAAGGGCCGCGAGCGTTTCAATTCGGCCGTGACCGTATGGGTGATCCTCGTCCGCAGGTCTGACGGCGACGAACATCCCCAGGAGGACCACGGACGACGCCAGAACGTCGCCCATAAACTCGATTCCCGTTGCGAACACGGACGTCGACGTCGTCACGATGCCAATGACTATGTTCAGAACGGCGAGCAAGGCACTGGCCATGATGCCCGCGACCGAGACCGTCCGCCCTGATCTGCCCTCGTTCGGGCTACGTGATAGCGCATCCACGATTTCAATTATTCAGGAAGATCGCGTGCTGGTAACGCGAGCGTGAACTCCGCCGATGCGCGGCTGGTAGTGCGCACGCCGAGCGTCAAGGCAACGTCGTGCCCCTTCGTAGAAGGTCTGCGGCGAGTACGTGAAGCGCTCTCGCCGAGGCGAGGGCGCGCGCCGACGTCCCTGCTGTACCGCGCGCGAAAAGGTTTTCGCCGAGGCGCCCGAAGGCGTCGCCGGTCTGCAGCTCCATCGAGGAAGCACCACGGCCCGCGCACGTTCCGCCGTTACTGTGGGCTGGCTCACAGGTCAGCCTTCCCAGGTTCCGATCGGCCACGCTTACCCTTATGCTTTCCGGCAAGCTCTGAACGTGGCAAAGTATCGGCGCCGGGGCCGGGCAACCCGGGAGGGGTACTGAGATGAAGAAGCTTGTAGCGACGCGATGGATCGGAGGTGCGGTCCTCGGGGCACTCGTCGGGCTGACAGTGGTGGCGATCGGCGCCTTTACGGCTCCCGGGGTGTCCCCGTCGGACATTGCCACGCTCAAATCGGACAAGGAAGCGCTCCAGCAGCAGCTCGCCTCCATGGCGCCGACGATGGTGGTGCAGGCAGGACAGCTCGCGCCGCCGCCGCTCACCGCGCAGCCGAGCGGCTGGGATACGCCGGAGTCGGTTCGGGGCCGGATCAGACTGTTCGCCACGTATGACTCGAGCGGCCCGGATGCCTGGGACGTCCGCGCGCACCCGATGGTGTTCATCACCAGCGAGGGGGTTGGGTCCAACCCCAAGGGCGGCACGCGCAAGTCGGGCGTGCAGGTGATCGATGCGCACGCCAAGAAGGTGATTGCCTCGGCGCTGTTCGACCTGGGCGAGGAGGTCGTGGAGAATCCGCACGGCGTCGGCATCTCGCCCGACGGACGATGGCTTTACATCGGACAGATGCATCGTCTCAAGGCGACGGGGCAGGTCCGGACCGTCCTGATGATCATCAACGCCAGGACGCTGAAGCTCCACATGGTGCTCGAGGGGCCCCGGGTCGACTGGTTCCACCACATCATCGCGTTCAAGGACTGGATGGGGCGCGACCGGGTCCTGCTGGCGTTCGGGCGCGGCGCCAACGGCGGCCCACACTTCATCCTCGACCCGAACGACAACAACCGCGTCGTGCGCGCGATCACGATCGAGGACATCGGCTACAAGATCGGCCATCCGTACCTCACCGTCGATCCGACGGGACGGTTCGTGTACGTGTCGGTGGTATCGCCCCCGTGGCGCACGCAGCTGCACAACACCGGCGGGATCGCCAAAGTCAACCTGGAGACAGGTGCCGTCACCATCGTGCCGTACGTCGGCGAACACCCAATCGGGATGGCGCACACGGCGGACGGCCGCTACACCTACGTCAACGACGCCCACGGCAGCAACGTCTACAAAATCGACAACACCACCAACAGCGTCGTCAGCAACACGAGTGCCGGCGTCGTGGGTCCCTACGGCCTCGTGCTGAACTGGGATGAGACGCTGCTGTACCCGATTGGCAAGGGTGAGGGCGCGCACAACATCGGATCCGTGGTCGGTGTCGTCGACGCCGTCGCGTTTGGTCCCCCGCGCCGGATGTTCCTCAACCTGCCGATCTACCTGGGCGGGTCTGCTTCGAGCATCGACCACGGCGTGCTCCACCCCGACCCGAAGGTGAACGAGCTCTGGATCAGCAACATGAACGGGTGGGAGATCATCGTGCTCGACCTCAACACCCACAAGGTGAAGGCGTACATCCCGACGCCGAACGGCGGCGACACACACTCGGGCGGCTTCGTGCGCTACACCCCGGACTGGAAGGGCGAGCTGCTCGCCGACATGGGCGGACCGAAGGTAGCGATGCGGGAGATGATGCGACAGCGGGCCGCCGCGCGCCCGGCGGCGGCGCCGGCGTCCACGCCGGCCGCGGCCGCATCCGCGGCGGCAGGACCGATGTCCGGCCGGCTGATCTTCGAGAAGACCGCCGGCGGCATCGGCTGCGCGGCCTGCCACGGGATGAACGGGCGCGGCGGCGCGCAGTTCAACGCGCCCGACATCCGCGGTGCGGACGAAACGCGGGTACGGTCGGCTCTCGCAGGCGTGGCGCAGATGAGCCAGATCAGGCTCACCGACGCGGAAATCACGGCCGTGGTGGCGCACCTGCAGGAGCTGAACAAGCAGCCATGACGGTCAGGGTGCGGTCGATTGCGGCGGTCCTGGGCGTGCTGGCGCTCTGCGGGCTCGGTCTGTCTGCACAGTCCGGAAGCGCGGAACATGCCTCGCACGCGGCGCATGGAGCTGCCGCCGATGAGTCGGCTCACTACCTGACCGTCAACGTGGGCATCTCGGACGAGGCGATCGAGCCGTCGGCGGTGTTCATCCCGGCCGGCCGGCCGGTGCAGCTGCTGCTGCGGAACCGCGGAACGACCGAGCATCACTACCACGTCGTGGGGCTCGTGCCGGACGAGGTCTGGTGGATGACCGAGGGTGACGGCGGGGAAGATGGTCACAACCATCACGACCGCATGTTCGTCGCCTGGCGGGCGCCCTCGCCCGCCGGCATCCGCCCGACCGGCAGCGAGGTGCACGCGTACGTCTCGTCCGTGCGAGGCCTCGACGTGGTGCTCTTCACCGCCACCCGGACCGGCACGTTCGTCGTGCAGTGCGACCTGCATCCGGAGCAGGTCGCCACGCTGACCGTGTTCGATCCGGTGCCGCAGGCGGCGGCATCCGGGTCCGCGCGGGGGCGGCAGGCGCTCGCGCGCGCGCTGACGCGCGACCTCGGAGCCGTTGATTATCCAGGGGCGTCGGGCGTCCGCGTGGAGGCGACCTACGCGCCCGCCGAGTACGTCGGGCAGATTCTGGGCGGGCTCGCGGTCGATGGTCCGGCTAAAGCCAGCGATGGTCCGGCTAAAGCCGGACGCTACGTACTCGAGCCGGACCGCCACGTGGCGGTGCTCCTGACCGAGCGCGTCCATACCGCGAACCTGCCGGGTGAAGCCGTGCCCGCGGACCTGCACGTGAACGGCAGCCCCGTGCCGCTCGTCGATCGGAGGGTCGTGACCGATTCACCCCACCACCGCGCCACCGTGTACCGGTTCGCTCGAGACGACGCGTTTGGCGCGGGACACCAGGTGATGACGCTGCGCCTCGCATCGGGCCAGGAGGCGACGTGGCATCTGCCGGTACTCATGCCCGGCATGGAGGAGAGCGCGGGCGGTCCGATTGGTTTCGCCGATCGGTGGGCGCTCATCTTCGCGGTGCTCGGCGGGATGCTCGCGGCGATGTGGCCGTGTCTGTTCCAGCTCACGGTCTACTTCATCCCGGCGCTCGCGGGGGTGGCGATGCAGGGCGCCGGCTCGCCGGGGACGGGCCGGCGCCGGCCGATCCTCACCGCGGCGTTCTTCTTCATTCTCGGCTTCACGCTCGTCTACACCGCCACGGGCGCCGTCATCGGCTACGCCGCCGAGCGCCTCGGCGATACCGCGCAGTTCGAGGCGTGGCAGCGGTACATCGGCGTGGCCGCCGGCATCGTCGTCATCGGACTGGCGCTGCGCGTCGCCGCCAAGGTGCGGGCGCCGCTCGTGTGCCGGATGCCAGTGCTGTCGCGGATGGCGCACGGACAGAAGCCCGCCAGCCGGCTCGAGATGATGGTGGCGGGGCTCGCGTTCGCGACCGGCTGCATGACCTGCTTCGGATCCGCGCTCGTCGTCGGGATGGTGGTGTACATCGGGCTGGCGCAGTCGGCGCTCTACGGCGCGCTCGTGCTCTTCCTCTTTTCGCTCGGGATGGGCGTCCCGCTCGTGATTGCGGCCGTGGCGATGGCGCGCGCGCTGCCGCTGCTCATGAAGCTGGAGCGGGCGGTGCCGTACATGGGACTCGCCAGCGCGGTCCTCATGGCCGGCTTCGGCGTCCTCCTGATCAGCGGCCACTACATGGCCGTCGCGGAATGGACCTACCGCCTCATCCCGACGAGTTGACTCGCCTACCGGTAATCGCCTACTGTCCGATTTCGACTCGCGCGACAGCTGTAAGTCGTACGTAGCGTCCGGCTTTAGCCGGACCAGCGAGTACGTAGCGTCCGGCTTTAGCCGGACCGGGAGGGACCACAGATGAAAGCCAGGCTCGTCGGACGGGTACTCGTTTTTCTGACATGCCTCGCGTGGCCCGCACTCGGGCACGCGCAGGAAGCCGTCATCGTCGGCACGGTGACGGACACGACGGGCGGCGTGCTGCCGGGCGTCACGGTGACGGCGGTGCACGAGGCGACGGGAAACACGTTCCTCGCGGTGACTGACGAGATCGGCGCGTTCCGCATTCCGGCGCGCGTCGGCGGCTACCGCATCATCGCGGAGCTGCAGGGATTTGCGACGATCACGCGGACCGGCCTGGAATTGCGCGTCGGGCAGACGGCGGCCATCACGCTGCAGATGGCTCCCTCCGGGGTTGCCGAGACGGTCACGGTCACCGCCGAAGCCCCGTTGCTCAACGTCACCACATCGACCCTGGCCAGCACGATCGATCCACGGCAGGTGCAGGAGCTCCCGGTGGAGGGACGCAACTGGCTCGCGCTCGCCCTGCTGGCGCCGGGCAGCCGGACGGAGTCGAGCGACGCGAACTCACCGCTGCGCGACCGGAACGCAGGCGAGCAGCGGGAATATCAGACGAACATCGACGGCCAACAGGCGAGCAGCAGCCTGGGCGGGGGGCGCCAACCTCTGTATAGCCAGGACATGATCGCGGAGTTCGAGTTCGTGTCCAACCGCTTCGATGCCACGCAGGGGCGCTCGTCGGGCGTGCAGGTGAACGTGGTCACGAAGTCCGGGACCAACCAGTTCGCGGGGTCGGTCCGCGGCAACTTCCGCGACAGCCGCTTCAACGCGGAGGATCCGATTCGGCGCCGTGTGCTCGACTACGAGAACCAGCAGATTGCGTCGACGCTCGGCGGCCCAATCCTGCGCGACAAGCTGCACTTCTTCGGCTTCCACGAGTACGAGCGCGAGCCGAAGACGAGCGTCTGGACGACGCCGTTTCCGGCGTTCAACGTCGAGCGGAACGGCACGGCCACCGTCAAGCACGGCGGCACGCGACTGGACTACCAGATCTCACCGGGGATGCGGCTCGTGACAAGGGGCAATCTCACGAAGACGTGGCAGCCGTTCGGGCTCGGCAACAACAACCATCCGGCCGGCACGAATTCACAGCGCGAGACGTCGACGCTGCTCCAGGTGCAGCTGACGCAGGTCCTCAGCAACCGCGCGCTGAACGAAGTCCGGGTGGGGCATCAGTCGTACATCTACTACCACGAGAATCTGACCAAGTGGGACAACCACTGGTACGCCAACGACGGCCCCTACGGTCCTGTGCGCACCGGGTCGCCCGTGATTCGGCTGCAGGGGTTCACGGTGCCGGGCAACCAGGGCTTCCCGCGGCACCGCGGGCAGGACCGGTACTGGCTGCGCGACGACTTCACGCTCTCGTACAACGCGCGCGGCCGCCACGACCTCCGCCTTGGCGGCGAGTTCCTGTATCACAACGAGATGAGCGCTAACTGCACGCGCTGCCGCGGCGAGATCGACGCGCGCGGCGGGCCGATTTCTGCGCTCCCCCTGCCGATCGAGCAGATCTTTCCGGATCCGTGGAACGCCGACACGTGGAATCTGGCGGCGCTCTCACCGGTGACCCGCCGCTTCGTGATGGGCATCCACCTCGGGCGCCGTCAGCCGGAGAAGCAGCCGAACTACGCCGCATGGGCGCAGGACGACTGGCGGATCACCAGCCGGTTGACCCTGAACCTAGGCGTGCGCTACGACCTGCAGTGGGACATCTTCGCGCAGCAGGGGGAGTTCCCGCCCTTCATGGTGGCCGGGCGCCCGCAGGACGCGGACAACATCCAGCCTCGGCTGGGGTTTGCGTACCAGATCAACGATCGAACTGTCCTGCGCGGCGGCGCCGGCAAGTACTACGCGGATGTACTGACGCCGGTGCTGCTCTACGCGCTGGAGCACGCCACGGTCGTGACCGTGGAAGTGGCGAACGACGGCCGGCCCGACTTTGCGGCCAATCCATTCAACGGGCCCAAGCCGACGTGGGAGGAGGCGAACGCGCGCTTCTGCCACACGCCCGGGCAGGCGGCCGCTTTCGCCGCGTGGCAGGCCCGGGGGTATCGCGGCTCGCCCGACTGCCTGCTCCAGGCACATCAGGAGCTGGCGCCGTCGGCGGAGTATCAGGCCGTGCCGCAGACCTGGCAGACGTCGATGGGTCTCCAGCGGCAGCTGGCCGCCGACATGGTGGTCGAGGCCGACTACGTCTACCGGCGCGGACGGAACGAGAAGTTCGTCTATCCGAACTTCAACCTGACGTTCAATCCGGACACCGGCGCCAACTACCCGTACTCGGACGTCAGCCGGCGCGCGCATCCGGAGTGGGGCTTGCTCGGGATGACCCCGTTCACGGGGCGCTCCGCATACCACGGCCTGCAGACCGCGTTCACCAAGCGGATGAGCAACGGGTGGCAGGCGTCGGCCACGTACACGCTGTCGGGGTTCTGGTCGGCGCTCGGGCGGCCGCTCATGGGCGTGCCGGGCGCCGAGCCGATCGAGGTGCCGTTCCGCCTGGCGCCCGATATGGGCAACGACTGGAGCTTCGATGTGACCGATCATCGCCATCGAGCAGTCTTCAACGGCATCTGGCAGGTCGGGCGGGGCTTCCAGGTGAGCGGCCTCCATTTCATGGTGCTTGGCCAGCGGGCTTCCACGGGCTGGGGTAGCGACCTCCGCGATCAGGGTGCCGGCTTCGGCACGGGTGAAGAGCTCACGCGCCTGCGGCCGAACGGTACGATCGTGCCGCGCAACGCGCTCACCCAGCCGGCGCGCAACCGCACCGATATCCGGCTCCAGCAGCGCGTGCCGCTCCGGGGCCGCGTGTCGCTCGATCTGATGGCGGAGGCGTTCAACCTGTTCAACCGCCCGAACTGGGAGATCGCCACGGATGAAAGCCGCCGCGACTACCTGCAGCGGATCGACGGCGAGTACCGGACGATGCAGTTCGGGTTCAGGCTGGTCTTCTGACAAGTGCAAAGTGCAAAGTGTAAAGTGCAAAGTAAGTTCAAAGTAGTTGCCGTTACTTTTCTACTTACTTTCTACTTTGCACTTTGCACTTCTGAACTTGCGTTTTTCGCGTCCTTCGCTCAGGCCCCCAAGAGCTTCACTCCGTACTCCGAAGCGCGCCCCATTCTCGAGGCGCTGCGTGCCGACCTGCTGCCGCCGGAGCTGCGCGAACCGGCGGCCCGCGAGACCCGCTGGCCCGTCTGGCTGGCCCGACACGATGCCGCCACCCGCGCGCGCGTCGATGCCGGCGACGAAGACTCGGTCGTGCACCTGCTGCTCTACGGCACGGCGTTCACGCGGCAGCCGCCGATCGGCGAGCAGGAGCTTGCCGGCATCGTGGTTGACGGCCGGGACGCGGCGGCGCCGGCGTTCGTGCCGTCGCCGGCGCTGAAAGCGCGGCTCGCGGACTTCATCAGCGCGGTTGCCTCGCCCGGGACCAACGAGCGATTGCAGTTCGCGCGTCAGGTGCTCGAGCGCCGCGGCCTCGATCCGGACGCGGCCGAGGGGAGGACGCGCGTGCAGCGCTATCTCGAGGAGCGGACGGCCACGGTGGGGCGCGCGGAGCGCACCGCGAGGCTGCTCGACGCCAGCACGGCGCTGACCGACAAGCTCACGCTCTTTCGCGATCGCGGCCTCTCGTCCGACACGGCCATCTTCATCGACTACGGCGTCGAGCGGGCGCTCGACGCGATGAAAGCGGCCGGCGTGCTCCGGCGCGAGACCATCCGGCGCGTCGCCGTGATCGGCCCCGGCCTCGACATCGTGGACAAGCAGAACGGATACGATTTCTATCCGCTGCAGACCCTTCAGCCGTTTGCGCTGATCGATTCGCTGCTGCGGCTGGAGCTGGCCGACTCGTCCGCGCTCGAGGTAACCGCCGTCGATCTCAGCCGGCGGGTGCTCGAGCATCTCGACGCGGCGCGCGGACGCGCGCGCACCGGCACGCCCTATACAGTGGTGCTGCCGCGGAATACCGCCCGGCCGTGGACCGACGAGATCCTCGAGTACTGGCGGCGGTTCGGCAACTGGATTGGAGCGCCCGCCGCGCGCGTGCCGCCAGTCCCGCCGAATGCCGGTGGCGTCGAGGTGCGGGCCGTCACGATCCGTCCAGCGGTGGTGTCGTTGGTGCGGCCGATCGACCTGAACATCGTGGCCGAGCGCCTTGTCGATGACACGTTCGACCTCGTCCTCGCCACGAACGTCCTCCTCTATTACGACGTGTTCGAGCAATCGCTCGCGGCCGCCAATATCGCGACCATGCTGCGTCCGGGCGGGTTCCTGCTCACCAACAATCGCATCTTCGAGCTCCCCCGGCAGCCGTTGAACGGCGTCGGCTACACGGATGTGGTCTACATGACGCTTCCCGGCATCGGAGACACCGGCGATCGCATCATCTGGTACCGGAAACAGTGAGCTGCCGATCGCCTCTGTTTGTGATCGCCCCTGTTTGTTGACAGGCAGGGGCCTCAGGCGTTAGTTTCGGCGCGGTCCGGCTGGAGCCGGACACTACGTACGTCGCGTCCGCTTTCAGGCGGACCGTGGAGCGGATCCTCTGGGGGTATCGGCATGAGAACGATGCTCGGCGTCCTGGCGGCCGGAGCAGCGCTGCTGGCGCTCGCGTCACCGCTCGCCGCTCACCACTCGTGGACGGCGGAGTACGACCTGAACAAGCCGGTCGCCGTGAAGGGCGTGGTGGCGAAGGTGGAGTGGACGAATCCGCACACCCACTTCTACATCGAGAGCAAGGACGAGAAGGGCACGATCACCACCTGGAACTTCGAGATGGCGAGCACGCTGGCGCTGGAGCGGGCCGGCTGGTCGAGGAAGACGGTCCAGGTCGGCGATCAGGTCACGATCACGGGCTACGCCGGGCGCATTGCCGTCGAGCGCGCCGTCGCCGCCTCGATGACGAGCGCCGACGGCCGGGAGCTGTTCATCGGCAAGCCGGGCCAGTAGCGTGATGCGCACGGTCCTCGTCGCAGTCGTCCTCGTCCTGGCGCTCGGCGCCGCCGGCGTGCCGCTCCTCGCGCAGCAGGGGCCGCCGCGCCTCGGGGGTCCCAACGGCCCTCGACCCGCGCCGCTGGCGCCCGGCCGCCCTGTACCGATGCTGTCCGACGGCACCGTCGACCTGTCGGGCGTCTGGACCGACGGCGGCTCCGCGCCGATCGAGCGCCTCCTCAAGCCGGGCGAGCTGAAGGGCCTGATGCTGCCGTGGGCGCTCAAGCTGTACGAGGCGCGCGACGAGAGCCAGGATCCCTACAACAACTGCATGCCGGGCGGCCCGCTCCGGATTACCGGCGGCTTCGCCTGGCGGCTGGTGCAGCATCCGACGGTGAACGCCACGCACATCTTCATGCTCCAGGAGGGGAACGCGCACACCTACCGGCAGATCTTCACGGACGGCCGCAAGCATCCGGAGGATCCGACGCCGACGTGGTACGGCCACTCGATCGGGTGGTGGGAAGGGCGGACGCTCGTCGTCGACACGATCGGCCTCCACAACCGGTTCTGGCTCGACAGCGCCGGCACGCCGCACACCGAGCAGCTTCACCTGGTGGAGCGCTGGACGCGGATGAACTACAACACGCTGCAGCGCGACGTCACGATCAGCGATCCCGGCGCGTTCACGCGGCCGTTCACCGTCACGTATCAGGCGCAGCTGTCGGAGCCCGGCAGCGAAATCCTGGAGTACTTCTGCATCGAGAACAATCAGTATGAAATTCCCACCGAGCGCCCCGCGCCACGGTGAAGCGGCGCACTATCGACGTACGTAGCGTCCGGCTTCAGCCGGACCAGGGACCACGTCACCGCCAACGTCGGTCCGGCTAAAGCCGGACACTACGTACACCTGGAGTCCGCTGAAGCCGGACACCAGTGCTACACAAGTGCGGCTTTTCACCCATTGACAGCTCACGGAACCGGCGATAGGTTCGGCGTTCCACACAGGGGAGGGTCTAGATCCATGAAGGGAGTCTTCGGGCGTTTCTTCGCGGCGGCGCTGCTCCTCGTGCTGGCGCCCGCGCCGGTGCTCGCGCAGGCAACCGGTGAGCTCGCCGGCCGCATCATCGACCAGAGCGGCGGCGTGCTGCCGGGCGTCACCGTCATGGTCACGCAGACCGCCACCGGCTTCACCCGGACCGTCGTCACCGACGGCCAGGGGAACTGGGTGATGCCGAACATGCCGACCGGTCCCTACCGGCTGGACGTCTCGCTGCAGGGGTTCCGCACGTACGTGCAGACGGGCATCGTGCTGCAGGTGGGCGCCACCCCGACGATGAACGCGGTGCTGGCGGTCG
>JACPTI010000075.1 GCA_016192845.1 Acidobacteriota bacterium | reverse complement strand
GCGTGGTCTGTGTCACAGCCGAGAGGATACCAGAAAGCTGGATAATATTAAACTGAATACTGCGTCAGCCTGTTATTTCGATCTCGCGTAGAATGAGCGAGTTACGGCTGGCGTGTTTTCCCTTCACGGAGTTCTGAGCCTCGACAACGAAAACCCGACGATCTTTCAATTCACTCGTTTGCCCGAAGCCGGTGCGTCTCTCGCGAGCGTGGGCACCTAATGGCAAGTCAATTAGAAGCACGTCACTGCTACGGCAGCGTGAGCACCACGAGTGACCCGGGCTGGTTGCACCGCACGCTCCCTCCCGGCCCGAACAGGGAATGCACCGCTTGCCTTCGGTGCATGATGGAAGCCAATGCGCCGATCGAGCCCCGGAATCCTGTCGCCCTCGTGCGGCTCGAACGAGAGCGTTCGCCAGCGGCGGGACCTTCAGCGTAGACTGTTGGCAGAGGCACTTCATGCGCTGGCAAGATCATGTTGTTGCGACGCCAGACACTTTGCACGGCTGGCCGCGATTTCGTGGGACGCCGATTCCGGTAGCCATTGTGCCTGGATAACCTCGCGGCCGGAGTGCCTGCCGAGGAGTTGCATCGTGAGTACCCGACACTTCCCAAGGAGGCAATTCCGGCGGCTTTGGCTTACGCGGCCGAACGCGAGCGTTGAGCGGCCAACAGGCTTCGCCTTCCGGCGGTCCCTTGTAGAATCACTGCGGCGTTCCTGTGGCGAATCCGCCTCTCCGGTTTCTGCACGCAGAAGGTATCCTGAGCGCGGTGTGCGGGACCAGTTTCGAGCAATGGCGACCGCTCAACTCATCGAGTCGCTTCGCCCGGGGCAGCCCGGTTCGCTGAAGGCGAGAGCGGATGGAACCGTGCTGGAAGGGCACCATCGGCTCGTCGTGCTGCGTGAACGAGGGGTCGATATCGACGCTCTTCCTCGAGAATTGGTTCCACAGGAGCCTGAACGCTGAGAGCCATGCAGCCGAAGGTCTTCTGGGTTGTCGGACCCTGGTGCGGCCGGCTCGGCATCCTGCCGCGGCCGCGGGGCGGCGACTGGTTGGAAGACGAGACACTGGCCTGGCGTGAGGCGGGCATCGACCTGGTGGTGTCACTCCTGGAGCCTGAGGAGGAAGCGCAGTTCGTCCTGCAGGGCGAGGCGGCAGCGACCGCGGCGAGTGGAATCGACTTCAGGCCGTTCCCCATCCCGGATCGAGGGGTCCCCGTTTCTCGGGAGTCGGTTGCGGATCTCGCCGACGAAATCACCAGTGCGCTCGAGACGGGGAGGAACGTAGCCGTACACTGTCGTCAGGGAATCGGGCGATCGGGGCTGATCGTCGGTGGCGTTCTGGTCGCCGCTGGCAAGGACCTCGATACTGCGCTCGAGGCCATCAAGGAGTCGCGAGGCGTCGAGGTCCCGGAAACTGAGGAACAGCGACGGTGGCTGAGCGACTTTGCGTCGTGGTTGTCGTCAACCAGGCCCGTCCGCCGGGCCGCCGCGGCGGGGAAGCGGCGCGGTACGACCAATTCTGGTCCAGGACGACCCTGAGCGCCGCTCGGAGTGGGCGGACGCCTCATCTTGGTCCGGCAGCCGGACACCACGTACGACTTGGCGTTGTCCGGCTAAAGCCGGACGCCACGTACCTCTCTTACGGCAGCGTGAGCGCCACGAGCGACCCGGGCTGGTTGCGCCGCGCGCTCCCGGCCTGCACGACGATGTACTGCTTGCCGTCGTGCATGTAGGTCATCATCCCGTACTGGCCGGGGATCGGGATCGGCACGCTCGCCAGGATCTGTCCCGTCCGCTTGTCGCGCGCGTGCAGCAGCGGCAGCCCCTTCTCGTTCGATTCGGCCTCGCCGCGCAGATCCTCTGACGTCTGCAGGAGAAGGCTCCCGGTCACCAGCAGCACGGCGTTGCCGGTGCCGCCGGTGTTCGGCACGGTGACGCCCTTGAGCAGCGGATGGTTCCTGACCCGGGCGGGCGTCTGGCCCACGGGCAGGTCCCAGAGCCTGGCGCCCGTGTTCATGTCGTAGGCGGCGAGCCCCTGATAGAGCGGTTTGTAGACCGGCAGGCCATCGATGGTCGGCAGGCGGCCCTGGGTAATGTCCCCCTGCTTCCACGCGGCGACCGTCGTGCCGGTCGTCGGCGTCACGCGCTCGCGCCCGCGCCAGCTCTCGGCGCTCTTGCCCGCAAACTCCGTCCGCTCGACATCCACGCCGCCCGTCGGCACCAGGTAGGGCGGTGCGTTGCAGCTCCGGCTGTGCGGCGCGTACATGATCCCGCTCGTCGGATCCGCGACCGGCGGATGATAGATGTTCAGCCCGCCCTGGCAGCCGACGTTGTTGATGAAGCTGTTCTTGTGCGGATAGGGGAGCGGCGGCACGTAGAGGCCGCCGACGCGGAACTTGCTCAGGATCTCCATCGCCCGACGCTTCAGCTCCGGCGTGTAGTCGATCACGAACTCTTCCGTGATCCCGTTCCAGACGATCGGATCGAGCGGCTCGGGCCGGGTCGGATACGGCTGGGTCTTTGCGGTGTAGTTGCCCGGCACCTCGGTCTGCGTGACCGGACGGTCCTCGATCGGCCAGATAGGCGCGCCCGTCTCGCGGTTGAACGCGAAGACGAGCCCCTGCTTCGTGTTCTGGACGACCGCCGGGATCCGCCGCCCGCCCACGGTGAGATCCATCAGGATCGGCGCGGTCGGGATGTCGTAGTTCCACTGGTCGCTGCGGTGGATCTGGAAGTGCCACTTCCGCCGGCCCGTCTTCACGTCGAGCGCGAGCAGACTGCCGCCGAACAGGTTTTCACCGGGGCGGTGCCCCGTGTAGACCTGGTAGGTAGACGAGTTCGTCACGATGTAGACGAGCCCGCGCTCCGGGTCGGCAGAGGCCGGCGCCCACGAGTGCATGTCGCCCGACCAGCGCCACGCGTCGTTCAGCCACGTGTCGTGGCCCGGCTCGCCCGGCCGGGGGATGACGTGGAACTTCCAGAGGTGCTTGCCGGTGCGCGCGTCGTACCCCTGGATGTCGGACGGCACGTTCTCGATGCGCGTCTGGTCGTAGGTCGGCTCGCCGCCGGAGAGCACCACCACGACGCCGTTCACCACGATCGGCGGCGACGAGGCCGTGATCATCCCGAGCTGCCGCGGAATCCCGTAGTCCGGGTCGTACGGCCCGCCCTTCCACTTCAGCCACGGCTCCCAGTCGCGAATGAGGTCGGGAATCATGTCGACGACCCCGGTCCTGGGGAACCCTTTGAGCGGCACGGGTGTGCCCCAGTTCTCGAGCGGCTTGCCCGTCTTGGCGTCGAGCGCCCACAGGAAGAAGGCGGGCGAGGAGATGTAGATCACGCCGCGCCCGTCCACTTCCGCATACGCGACGCCTTTGCCGAAGTCCGATCGCGGCGAGCGCAGGTACCGCGTCGTCTCGGGCTCGCGGAACGTCCAGAGCGTTTCGCCGGTGGCGGCGTCGATGGCCGCGACCTGCCGCCGCTGGCCTGCCACGGTGTACAGGACGCCGCCGGCGTACACCGGCGTCGACCGGAACGTGTACTCGGTGCCCGGCCCGAAGTTGTCGCCGCGCCAGATCCAGGCGACCTGCAGCTTGGAGAAATTGGAGACGTTGATCTGCGTCAGCGGCGAGGAGCGCGTGTGCCCGGCATCGCCGCCGAGATACCCCCACTGTCCGTTCTGGACCCCGGTGAGCTGTGCGGACCCTGTATGCGGGATGCAAACAAATGCCGCGAGAGCCAGCACACCACAGCCGAATCGGCCTCGCTTCATGGCGCTCCCTCCGCCGGTCGGCCTCGCCCCTACTCCTGCGCGTTGCCGCGGCCCCGTGGGTAGAACTCCATGCCGTCGGCGACGCGCACGCCTTTGGTCCATGCCGCGGCCGGCCGGCCGTCTTTCATCGGATGACCGGTGATTCTGACCCTGGTGCCCGGCGTGAAGTCGCTCCGGCGGATCTTCCGCTGCATGAGCGTGTTCGGGCCCTCGGCCTCGAATCCCCAGGTGGTGACCGATCCATCGGGATTGGTCACGTCGACAAGGAGCCACGAGTGCGGGTTGGTGTACTGGAATTCCTTCACCACCCCCTCGAGCGTGACCTCTTTCTTGTCGTCAAACATCGTCCCGGAGTGATGGGCGTCGACGAGCCCCGGTGTGGCGGCGATTCCGAGGGCGCTCAGTGCGGCGGCCAGCAGCACCTTGGTCATCGCGGCGGCTCCTTCGGCTGATCGTCAGCCGTCGTGAACGTGAAATCGCGATACTGCGTGTTCCCGTCCGGGGTCTTGAACACCTCGTTGTTCGGGTTCTCCGTGCAGTTCCAGTAATTCATCCGAAGATTCTTGTCTTCGTTCGGCACCTGGCGGTAGCGCCGCTGCAGGTACCACGGCTCGAGGTACACCGCCGGATCGTAGATCCAGACGTCGGCGACGATCGTGCCCGGATCGATCTTTTCCCAGACTTCCACCGTCTCCATCCGCTCGCTCTGGCGCGGCTGGCCGCGACCCATCGAGCGCTCCATCAGCGAGTTCGTGTGGATGACCAGTTTCTGGCCGTCCCAGAAGCCGATCGAGTCGCCGTAGTAGAGCGGGTACGCGTCCTCCGGCTTCGGATGTCCGCGGCCGTCGGTGTAGATTCGGCGCACGTTGTTCACCGTTTCCGACGACAGCCACGTCTGTTCGGGCCGCACGATGAACTCGCGCAGGAACGGGACGACGAGCCAGCGGGGGAAACCGGGGGGACCGCAGTCGCTGAGGTTCTCGTCGTACGAGATGCCCTGCGCCGCCAGCGCCTGGCCTTCCGTGACTGCGGCGGCCGCCTGTGGCGTGAGCCGTGGCGCAACGCCAGCCGGGCCGGCGCCGACGAACGTGCCGCCGCCGGCAACCGTCCAGAGAGCGGTCCAGTCGGGGAGCTGAGTGAACGGCGGGTTGACGCGGCCGCCGCCCGCGGCGCTCTCGAGCGCCTCGTAGAGGTCCCACGCGGTCCGATGTCTGAGCCCCAGCGCGTGCTGGCGCTGCCAGTCATCGGCGGACTGCTGCGGGCGATCCTGCGCCGCGACCGCACTCGCAGCGACGAGCACGGCCGCCAGCGCCGCGAGGCCGCGTCTCACGGCTGGAGATTATAGGCAAGAAACGGGTAATGAGCCATAATGCGCGCGTCCACGCGGCAACGGGCGGAGGTGTGATGCGGCGAGGTCCGGTCCTGGCGGGAGTGCTTCTTCTGGCGGCAGTTACGGCCCGTGTGGCTCCCCGCGCGCAGCAGGTCGCTCCCGACCTCATCCTCACCAACGGCAAGATCGTCACCGTCGACGAGCGGTTCACCATCGCGCAGGGGGTGGCGGTCCGTGGTGACCGTATCGTCGTCGTCGGCAGCAGTCAGGACATCGCGCGGCTCGCCGGCCCGAACACCCGCCGGATCGATCTCCGCGGCCGGACGGTCCTCCCGGGGCTCATCGACAACCACATGCACCTGCTGCGGTACGGCACCACGTGGATGTACGAGGTCCGCTGGGACGGCGTGGAGTCGCGGCGGGAGGCGCTCGAGCGGCTGCGGGCGCGCACCGAGCGCGTCAAACCCGGCCAGTGGATCTACATCCTGGGCGGCTGGGCGATCGAGCAGTTTGCGGACGACTCGAGCCCGTTCACGCGCGAAGAGCTCGACGGCGTGGCGCCGAACCATCCGGTCTTCCTGCAGGCGTCGTACTACGAGGCGTACCTGAACAGCCGCGCCATGCAGCTGCTGGGCGTCCAGAGCGGCTCGGGGCGCATCGGCGAGGACGCGTTCCGTCCGCTGGTCGACAAGCTGCCGATCGCCACGGATCAGGAGGTCGAGGGGAGCACGCTCGGCATGATCCGCGATGTGAGTCGCGCGGGCGTCACCGCGTACGGGAGCGCCGGGTGTGAGGCGAACCTGCTCGACCGGTACCGGCGATGGGCCGGCGAGGGGCGCCTGAACGTCCGCGTCTTCTGCATCACGACGCCGGGCGGCGGCGACGCCGATCAATTTCTGAAGCGCATCGGCGAAATGAAGGTGTTCCGCGGCGACACCTGGGTCGATCGCGTGGCGTTCGGCGAGAACTTCGGCGGCCTCTCGGATCCGATGTTCCGCCGCCGGCCGCCCGCCAGGCCCGAGGAGATCGCGCAGTGGCAGCGCATCGTCACCGAGGTGGCCAAGGCGCGGCTCCCGTTGCACGTCCATACGAACTTCGAGGAAACGATCGATCTCTTCCTCGACCAGATCGAGGCGGTCAACCGGCAGTATCCGATTCGCAATCTCCGATGGGTGCTGGCGCACTTCAACCAGCCGACCGTGGCGCAGCTCGAGCGGATGAAGCGCCTCGGGATCTACGCGGCCGTGCACCCGTGGGCGGTCATCAACGGCGCCATCAATCTGCGGCACTTCGGCGACGCCGCGTACTACATGGCGCCGCTCGCCACGATCCAGCAGAGCGGCATCACGTGGGGGTTCGGCAGCGACGGCAGCCGCGCCAATCAGATCCTGCCGTTCGAGACGCTCGGCTGGGCCATCACCGGCAGAATGGTCGGCGGGCGGACGGTCCTCAAGCAGACCATCAGCCGGGAGGACGCGCTCATCGCCCACACGCGCAAGAATGCGTACTTCATCTTCCAGGAAGACGATCTCGGGTCGATTCAGCCGGGCAAGCTGGCGGATCTCGTGGTCGTCGACCGCGACTACCTGACGATTCCGGCGGATCAGATCAAGGACATCAAGGTCGTCATGACGATGGTGGGCGGCCGGGTCGTGTACGACGCGGCGGCCACAGGCTCGAGCGAGTGAAGTCACAAGTCAGAAGTCACAAGTCACAATCATCCGTTGTGACTTGGGCTTTGTGACTTGTGACTTGTGACTTGTGACTTTAGGAGGACTCATGCGCACGTACGTCAGGCTCATCGTGCTTCCAGTACTCGCCCTCTGCGCAGTGGCGCTGCTGCAGGCACAGACGCAGACTACCGATCCCATTCCGGACAAAATCGTCAAGCGCGGGCTGATGGTGGAGGTCCGCGACGTCGTGCGTCTGCCGCAGACGCGCGGCAAGCTGCCGCCGGACCAGGACGTGAACCCGGCGGGCTGGGCGCGCCCCAGCTTCGTGCGCGACAGTCCCGACGGCCGCCGGTTCGTCAACGACTCGCGCGGCTTCCTGTACCTGCTCGACCGCACCAACCAGCTCTCGGTGTACCTGAACTTCGCCGAACTGTTCCCGTACGCGATCTACAACCGGCTGGAGAGCGGCTTCATCGGCTTCAGCTTCCACCCCGAGTTCGAGAAGAACGGCCTGTTCTACACCGTGCACGGCGAGCGCGCGCAGGGCAACCCGGGCAGGCTGAACTTCATCCCGCCGGGGTACGGGCCGGCCGACGTGACGCACCACAACGTGATCACCGAGTGGCGCTCGACGGACCCGGCGGCGAACACGTTCCAGGGCACCCGCCGTGAGCTGCTCCGCGTCGCGCACGTCGTCCAGAACCTGACGCACCCGATAGGCGCGGTGGAATTCAACCCCACGGCCAAGCCAGGGGATCCGGACTACGGCCTGCTCTACACGAGCGGCAGCGATCTCGGCTTCAGCAACGGTGGCGGCCCGAACGCGAGCAACCCTGCGCAGACACAGCGGCTCGACTCCGTCATCACCGCTATTCTGCGGATCGACCCGCGCAGTCCGTCGGTGTCGGGCGGGACGAAGGGGCTCGGCGACTACACGATTCCGCCGTCGAACCGGTTCGCCGCCGACGGCGACTCGAAGACACTCGGCGAGATCTACGCGTACGGTTTCCGCAACGCGCACCGGATCTCCTGGGACCTCACCGACGGGACGATGTTCGCCTCCGACATCGGCATGAACCATGTGGAGGAGATCAACATCGTCCGCAACGGCGGGAACTACGGCTGGATGAAGCGGGAAGGGATCTGGGAGAACGGCGTGATCCGGCCGGCCGGGCTGCTCAACCAGCTGTTTGCGCTGCCGGCGGACATGCTCTCCGGCAAGACGAAAGACGAGTTCACCTATCCCGTCGCGATGTACGACCACAACGACGGGCAGTCGATCACCGGTGGCTTCACCTATCACGGGAAGAATCCCGCGCTGCGCGGCAAGTTCATCTTCGGGGACATCGTCCGCGGACGGATCTTCGTGGCGGACGTCGCGGCGCTGAAGAAGGCGGACGACGCGATTCCGCAGACCGTGGCGCCGATCGAGGAAGTGCAGCTCTACGTGCGCGACGCGAGCGGCAACCGGACGTACGTCACGCTGCGGGAACTGATCGAGGCGACCAATGGCGCCACGGTCACGCGGGCGGACCTGCACGTCCACCGCACCCGCGACGGCGAAATCCTGATCAGCTCGCGGCAGGACGGGACGGTTCGGATGCTCGTGCCCGATTCCGCCGGCGCGGCCACGGCACGGCGGTAATCGGGACCAGATCCGGGGTCTGACCCCGAAAGGAGGACCCCGAAAGGAGGATCTTCGTGAGAGTGGTCGGCTGGCTCGTCGTGGTCGGCGCGATTCTCGCGATCCCCGCGTCGGGGTTCGCTCAGGAGGCCGTGTTCACCGGCACGGTGACAGATTCCACAGGGGCGGTCCTGCCCGGCGTTACGGTGATGGCACTCCACGAGGCCACGGGCAACCGGTTCGTGGCGATCACCGACGAGCGCGGCGTCTACCGGATCCCGGCGCGCGTCGGCGGCTACCAGCTGACGGCCGAGCTGCAGGGGTTCACCACCGTCACCCGCGCCGGCCTGCAGTTGCTGGTGGGCCAGACGGCGGCGGTGGATCTGCAGATGGCGCCCTCCACCATCCAGGAGACCGTCACCGTCACGGCGGAGGCGCCGCTGCTGAACGTGACGACGTCCGTGCTGGGCGGCAACATCGATCCGCAGCAGGTGCAGGAGCTGCCGGTGCAGGGGCGCAACTGGATGGCGCTGGCGATGCTGGCGCCGGGCAGCCGCATGACGAATCCGGACGACGTGACGCCAATCGCCAACCGCGGGGCCGCCGGCGACATCCGGCAGTACCAGTTCAATCTCGACGGGCAGCAGGTGACCTCCGAGATGGGTTTCGGCAATCAGCCGCGGTACAGCCAGGACTCCATCGGCGAGTTTCAGTACATCTCGAACCGCTTCGACGCGACGATGGGGCGGTCGGCGGCCGTGCAGGTGCTGGCCGTGACGCGGTCCGGAACGAACCGGCTTGCGGGATCGGTGCGCGGCAACTTCCGCAACACGCGCTTCAACGCGGAGAACCCGGTGCTCAACCGCGTCGTGCCGATCGACAACCAGCAGCTGGCCTTCACGCTCGGCGGACCGATCAGGCGCGATCGGCTCCACTTTTTCGGACACTTCGACTACGAGCGCGAACCGCGCACCAGCATCTGGAACACGCCGTACCCGCTCTTCAATGTGGAGTTGAAAGGCACCGACACGATCAAGATGGGCGGCGGCCGCGTGGACTACCAGTTCTCGCCGAGCATGCGGCTGATGGGAAAATTCACTGACGCCGAGCGCTGGCAGCCGACGGTGCCCGGCGCCCTCAACCAGTATCCGTCGGCAGCGGGCACCAACGCCGAGACGAACCGTGAATACCTCGGACAGTTTACCCACGTGCTGAGCAACCGGGCGCTGAACGAGGTGAAGGTCGGCAAGACGCGGTGGATTTTCAGGAACCGGAACCTCACCACGTGGAACAACCACTGGCAGCGGGGGATTGGCGTGACGACCGGTTCGCCGCGTATCACCTTCACCGGCTTCTCGATCGGCGGCAACAACTTCTACCCGCGTTACGGCGCGCAGGACAACTGGAGCGTCCGGGACGATTTCACGTTCTCCTACGAGGCGCGGGGGCGCCACGACCTCAAGGCCGGCTTCGACGCGGTCGTCATCACCGACGACGGCAACAACTGTCAGGCGTGCATGGGCAACATCGACGCGCGCGGCGTGTTCCAGGGCCAGACGATCCCGTCGCCGGCGCAGCTGCAGGCGTGGTTCCCCGATCCGTTCAATGCCGATACGTGGAACCTGGCGGCGATCTCGCCGTGGGTGCGGACCTACAGCATCGGCGTCGGCGACTATGCGACGCACGATGTCCGTCCGCAGTACGCAGGCTGGTTGCAGGACGACTGGCAGTTCTCACGGAACCTCACGCTCAACCTCGGCGTGCGGTACGACCTGAACATCAACGGCAGCGGGAATGAGTACGCCGTGCCGCCGTTCGTCGACGGCGGGCGCCCCAACGACACGAACAACGTGCAGCCACGCGTCGGGTTCGCGTACAAGCTGGGGGATCGAACGGTGCTTCGCGGCGGCTCGGGCCTGTACTTTGCCTCGACGCTGCAGATCGATACGTTCTTCATGGCGCAAATCACCCGTCTCGTCGTCTTCCAGATAGCCAACGACGGTCGGTCGAACTTTGCTGCCGATCCATTGAACAGCCGCCCGCTGCCGACCTATCAGGAAGCGCAGCAGCAGTTCTGTCACGTGCGCAACGTGCCAGGCTGCCTGCGGCGGTCCATGCAGGAGCTGGTGGCGCCCGAGGAGTACTCGAAGCACCTTGGCCGCACGTGGCAGACTTCGATCGGCATTCAGCGACAGCTTGGGAACACGATTGCGGTGGAGGCCGATTACGTGTACAGCCAGGGACGCAACGAGAAGGAAATCCTCGACAACATGAACCTGACCTATAACCCGGCGACCGGCGCGAACTACCCGTTCTCCGACATCAGCCGCCGGGCGTATCCGGAGTATGGCGCCATCTCGATGCTGGTGCGTGAAGCTTGGTCGAGCTATCACGCGCTGCAGACGGCGGTCACGAAACGGATGAGCAACCGCTGGCAGGGATCGGCGACCTACACGCTGTCGGGGTTCTGGGACGCGCTGCCGCGGCCGTTCTCCGGTACGGCGCCGGTTCCGTTCCCCACCTCGCCAGACATGGGCGGCGAGTTCACGTTGTCGGCATCGGATCTCCGCCATCGGGCCGTGTTCAATGGCATCTGGCAGGTCGCGGGTGGTTTCCAGGTGAGCGGGATCTACTACGTGGCCGCCGGTCAGCGCTCGCAGACGATCTACGGCGGCGATCTGCGGCAGATCAGCGGCGTCGGCGGCGGGGAGACGCTGGCGCGGCAGCGCCTGCGTCCCGACGGCACGATCGTCCCGCGCAACAGCTTCACGCAGCCGACGCGGCAGCGCGTCGACCTGCGGCTGCAGCAGCGGTTCACGCTCGGTCGCGTCAGCATCGACGGCATCGCCGAGATCTTCAACCTGGCCAACTCACCGAACTGGACGGTCGAGACGACGGAGAGCAACCGGCAGTTCGGTCAGCGGGTCCTCGGCGAGTTCCGCCGCGCGCAGCTCGGGTTCCGGCTGACGTTCTGATGCGGTAGAAGGTGAGCACGACCGTGAAGAAGAGGCTTGCTGCGCTGTTCATGCTGACGCTGGCGGCGCTCGCCCCACCGAGCGCGCAGCAGGGAGGCGGCGCCGGGCAGGCGCCGCCCGCCTCGCCGGTCCAGGAGGAGTGGCAGGTCGATCCCCTGCGCGGCCCGGTCGACCTGGGACTCACCGACCCGTCGCTCGTCGGCGCGATCGATGTCCATCAGCATCTCGACCCGGATGCGCCCGGCGTCCGCGGGCAGGTGCGGGCGTTAGACGCGTTCGACGCGGCCATGATGGCGAAGCAGCGCGGCATGCGCGGCATCGTGTTCAAGACGCACCAGAGCCCCGCCTCGGCGGGCGTCGCGTACCTCGTGCGGCGGCACGGGGCCGCCGGCGTCGAGATGTTCGGCCGCATGGCGCTGAACTTCTCGACCGGCGGCATCAACGTGGCCGCCGTCGAGCACTTCGCCCAGACCAAGGGCGGCTGGGGCCGCATCGTCGAGATGCCGACGCGCGATGCGGTGACCGGCGCGCGCAACATGGATCGGGAATTCCTGGCCGGCAACCGCCCGTGGATGCTCCTGATGCCACCCGGGGCACCGACCTACGTCGCCACGTCGAAGGATGGGCAGCTGACGCCGGAGACGAAGCACCTGATCGCGGTCATGGCCAAGATGCGCACCGTGGACAGCAACGGCCGGCTGGTGCTCGCCACCGGCCATGCGACGCCGGACGAGCATCTGCTCCTGACCGCCGAAGCACGCCGGCAGGGGTTGCAGGTGCTGCTGACGCACCCGGGCGACATCCCGCAGCTCGCCGAGGCCACGCGCCTCGGCGCGTTCGTGGAAGTGAATGCGTCGGGGATCTACAGGACGGCGGCCGGAGCCACCAATGCTGCGGCGCTGGTGCGGAAAATCGGCGCCGAGCACGCCATCGTCGGGACCGACTGCGGCCAGATGACGAATCTCTACCCGACCGACTGCCTGGCGCTGGCGGCCAGAGCGTTGCGCGCGCGGGGAATCACGCAGCGGGAGCTCGATCTGATGTACAAGGCGAATCCCGCAAAGCTGCTGGGCCTGCCACCGCTCGACTGAATGCGCGCGTACAATCAGCGTCCTTTCTGTTTCGTGCGCCGTTCCGCGAGCCACGAGGCGATGTTGGCGATCAGCCGGAGAGCGTCTTCGCCCGCCTCGGAACGCCGCTGAAGATCGATCATCGTCAGGGCCAGCTCGTCCGGCGGGATCCTTACGGACGCTCCGTTCGCTTCCAGGAACGTGAGCATGGCCGCCGCTCCAGCGCGCTTGTTCCCGTCGAGAAAGACGTGTCCTTGGATGAGATAGACCGCATAGGCTGCGGCCAGTTCTTCCACCGTCTCGTAATACGAGTTCCTGACCGCTTGCACCGCCGCGTCCACGCCCTCATAGGACGCGCCTCGCGGTCCGCCGCCCGCAAGACCGCCAAACTCCTGAAGCAGCGTGTCGTGCATCGCCAAAACCTGCTCGGCGGTAAGAAAACGGAGGCGACGCCTCACCGCTGCGGCGGCTGCCACTCACCGCGGTCGTACCGAGCCAATCGGCCGAATGCGCGCCGATGACGACGCAGCACGGCTGCAAACGCCCGTCGAAAGGCACCGTCGTCGAGACTCCCTTCGACGGGCTCGACGACGACTTGATTTCCGACCAGGGTGAGGCGGACTTCGCTCCCTTCCTTCACGTGCATGGCGGTGGCGAAGTCTCTGGGAAGGAGAATGCCGAGACTCCCACCGACGCGCTTCACCCGTCTTCGCAGTGCCATGATCGCAGTTTAATGTGCATATAACTCTGCGATCAACCCGCCGGACGGACTTTGACCGCGACATGGCGGCCCAGGCGCGGATGGCGCGCGGCAGAGTTCAGAAGGCGGGTCAAGCGGGACCCGCCCTACGCTCTCCGAGGAGCGACCGCAGAGATGTCGACCATCACCTTCGCGCCGGGGATGCCCGTCGGCACGGCGCGCGTCGTACGGCACGGGCGCCAGTCGCCGAAGCGATCCTCCATCCAGCGCGCCCCGCGCACCTCGCCGACACGATTCATGACAATGACGTGCCGCCAGGCGAGGCCGGCCGCCCTGAGCATGCGATCGATGGTGTCGGCCACCATCTTTTCCTGCGCCGCCGGGTCGTCTGGCAGCCGGTGGCTGCCGGGGTTCCACGGGTCGACGTCCGGCGGATGGGCCGTCACGCCGGGGAAGTAGACGAGGTCGGCATCGCGCGTGACCCTGACCGCCGGCGCCTGCGGGAGATCCTTCAGCGCGACGCCGGAGCGATGGAAGATCGGCTCGACGCCCGGGACGAACCCTTTCATCGTGACCGGGCGATGCGGCGCGGCGGCCGTGATCTGATACAGGACGTTCGATCCGGGAATACCCGTGTCGTCCACCCGCAGGCTCGTGCTGCAGGGGCTCCACGTCTCGCCGTACTGCGCGCGGAAGTTGATGCCGCCGCCGCCCGGCGCCGTCCAGTTGACGTTGAAGATGATGTGCTCCCACGTCATGCCGCCCGCCTTCAGCAGGCGATCGAGGTTGTCGGTCGCCATCCTGCTGCGCTCCGCAGGATCGGTGGGAACCCTGAAGGCGCCGGGATTCCACGGGTCCACGTCGGGTGGATAGGCGGTGATCCCGGAAAAGAACACCAGGTCCATGTCCGGGCTGATGTGGATGCCGGGGGCGTACGCCTGCCGGCCGGTGACTTCGGGGCGCGGGAAGATCGCATCGATGCCCTTGATGCGACTCGCGCCCAACGGTCTCGTCTGTGCCATTGCCGTTCCTCGCTGCTAGCCGACCATGACGCGGGTCCCGGCAGGCGCGACCCACATGTCGATCTCGAGCCGCGCCTGCGGCGATGACAGACCGCTGATTTCGTAAATCGCCTGCGGCGGCCACCAATCCTTGAAGTAGCTGCGCAGCACCTCGTCGATCTGCTTGGTTTCGTCCATCCGCTTCTGATAGCGCGTCAGCTTCACCACGTTCCGCCAGTCGAGCCCCACCCAGTCGAGGATTTCCCTGTGGTTGCGCATCGTCAGCCGCGTCTGGAGCCGGATGTCCTCGGGCTGCACGATCTCCTCGCGCGGGTCGTGCGGATGCCTGTGATAGAGCTCCATCGAGGTCTCGCCGGCGTGCGGGATGATCCCGTTGCCGAGCGGCACCCGCACGAACGTGACCCGTCCGCCGCCTGGCGCCGAGCGTGCCGCCTGGGCCGCCGCCTCCGCCCACGCCGGCACGAGCGGGCCGGCCACGCTGCCGGCGGCCGCGGCCAGGCCGCCCTGTCCAAGTGCCTTGAGGAGCGCCCGTCGATCGATGAATACGGCCATGTGTGATCTCCGAAAAAAACGGAACGCGATTTCTTCAGAACGTCAATCGGAAGCCGACCTGCGCCGTCCGATTCTGCCCGGCGATGCGCCGCCCGTACTGCGGGCTGCTTTCCTGTGCGGCAATCGTCCAGTTGGGCGAGTTGAACAGATTGAAGATCTCTGCGATCCCGTCGAGCGCGACGCGCCCCCCGAGCGGGAATCGCTGCTGCAGGCGGAGATCGAAACGCCGCCGTGCGGGCTGGGTGATACTGTTGCGTGGCACGATGGTGCCGTTGGGGCGCAGCCGCGCCTCGCCCGCCCCTCCCGACTGGCGCAGGTCGCCGCCGTAATCGGTGGCCGATCGCTCGCCGGCCATCAGCAGGAACACGGCGCTCGCCTGAAAGCCGCGGCCGACCTGCCAGATGCCATTGAACACCGCACGGTGACGCACGTCGTTTTTCGAGAGCGTGAATTCCCCTCCGAGGTCGGGCGCAACAGGGAAGGGAACCGGTTCGATGCCGGAGATCGGCGGTGGATAGGCGTCCCAGAAGCCGGACAGCGTGTAGGTACCCGACGCCTGCCATCGGTTGCTGAGCCGTTTGGTAAAGACGGTCTGCAGCGCGTGGTAGCTCGACCATCCCGTGTGCGCCTGCATCTGAATGACGCCGAACTCCGGAAACGCGCGCCGACTGATGTCGGAGAACGGATAGTTGGCGCCCGTCGCCGGGTTGAAGGTCAGGTTCGTGTTGCCGATGATGTCTTTCTCGTTGCGGCCCTGGCTGTAGACATAGTCCGCCTCGAACGCCATCGCCGCGCCGAGCTGGCGCGCGACGCCGAGGGAGTTCTGCCACGTGCGTCCGAGGTGCTGATTCAGGCTGGGGACCGAGAGTTCCCCGACCGTCAGCCGGAGGCAGCCGGGCACGTTGCGCACGTGGCAGAAGCGCTCGCGCGCCTGCTCGAGGGTGGGCAGGGGCTGTCCGTTCAGCGGGTCTGCAGCGAAGTTCGGCCGGCCGTCGTTGGTGAACTGAATGGTGGCGTTCAGTGCGTTGTGCGCCATCCAGTGAAGCTCGACCCCCGTCGGCGCGGCAAAGTACAGCCCGGATCCGCCGCGCAGCACGGTCCGGTCGTTCAGCTGGTACGCAAAGCCGACCCGCGGCTGCACGTTGTTCTTGTCGTCGGTGCGGCCCGGCATCACGAGCGGCGGCAGCGTGTACTCGTTGCCGTTGGCATTCAGCGCCAGGTCGTAGCGCACGCCGAGATTCAGCGTCAGCGTGGAGGAGATCCGCCAGTCGTCCTGGAGCCAGACGCCGAAGTTCGGACGGATGTCGTCGAGGTTGAAGTTGCCGACGCCGACATCGTAAGTGCGCACGAGCGGGGAAATGGCGGCGAGGTTCCAGGTATCCGCGTTCCACGGATCGGGGAAGAGATCTTGGATGTTGGCCGGAATCGGCCCGCCCCGGGCATCGATGTGGCCCCGGCAGAACCGGCAGCTGTAGTTGTAGTCGCGGATGCGGAGATAATCGCCGCCCGCGCGCAAGTCATGGCGCCCGCGCGCCTCGTACGAAAACGTGAAGTCGTTGCGGATGCTGAACGTGTCCTCGGCACCATCCTGCGGGAGGAACGGCCCGCCCAGAATCCCGAAGCCCGTGAACTGGATCCGCGGCGAGCCGTTGGTGTTGCCGAACGGCGCCTGCCAGTGCCGCGTCCACGTGGTGAGATTGCGCTGCTCGAAGATGAAGTGCTTGAAGCCGACCTTGATTTCGTTGACCGCCCGGTTGCTCAGCACCTGCGTGAGCTGGCCGAGGTACTCGCGGTTGCGATCGGCCTGCGACTGCGTGCCGGCCGGGTGGCTGGTGTTGCCGGGCTGGAACGGCGACCACCCCCGCGTATCGGACACCTTGCCCATCAGGCGGACGTTCGTCGAGAGCTGGTAATCGAGGCGCACGCCGCCCATCTTCAGCGTGCGTGTCCCAGTCCGCTCGACGTTGAAGCGCGAATAGGGCGTGTTCCAGACGCTCGTGCGGGGCTCCCGCTCGTACTCGTAGTGACCGAAGAAGTGAAGCCGGTCACGCCGGATCGGCCCGCCGAGCGTGCCGGCGATCTGCTGGTTGTCGATCGGGACGACACGCCCGATCACCGGATCGCGTGCGTTGAAGCGGCTGTCGCGGAAGTTGCCGCGGACCGACCCCGCGAACATGTTCGTGCCCGATCGGGTTACGGCGAGCACCTGCACGCCGGACGAGCGCCCCAGCGTGGCGTCAAAGCGGTTCGAGATGAACTGAAACTCCGCAATCGACTCCTGGCTGTAGCGGGGCTGGGTGCCGAACCCTTTTTCCGAGGTGACCTGCTGGCCGTCGATATTGAACTGGAACTGGCGCACGTCGCCGGCCTGGCCTCGCTCCGGCATCGGGGTGGTCGCCGTGTCCGACGTCATACGGCTGCCCGGCGCCAGCATCGCGAGCGCCATCCAGTTGCGCCCCTGCACCGGCAGCTCCTGCACCTGCTGTGGATCGATGTTCCCACCGATGACCGACGTCGTCACGTTCAGCAGGGGCGTCTCGGCGCTGACCGTGACGGTCTCCTGGACGGTGGAGACGGCCATCTGCAAATCCACCGTCGCCGTCTGTCCCACGAGGAGCTGGACGCCGCTGCGCGTCACCGTGGTGAACCCGAGGAGCTCCGCCGTGATTTGGTAGGCGCCGACGCGCGCGGGAATCCGGTAGATGCCTCGCTCGTCGGTCACCGCCACGAAGCGGTTGCCCGTCGCTTCGTGGACGGCCGTGACCGTGACGCCCGGAAGCACGCCGCCCGTCGCGTCGGTGATCGTGCCGGTGAGCGCCGCTTCCTGCGCCGCCGCGGTTGACGGTACTCCGAGCAACAGCGCGACACCCGCCGCCAGCAGCCATCGCGTTCCACTTCCCCGGGTCATGATGCCTCCCTCTCTGAATGAAGGATTGAGTATGTGCCGATGACTCTGACGCCGCAAGTCCCTCTGCAGGCGATCCTGTAGGATCGGTGCGGTGAGAGACGCCGTCATCGTGTCCGCCGTCCGCACGCCCGTCGGGCGCGCCGGCGGCAGCCTCGCGCGCGTCCGCCCCGACGATCTGGCCGCGCTCGTCGTCCGCGCCGCGGTCGACCGCGCCCGCTTCGACCCCGCGCGGATCGACGACGTGATCCTCGGGTGCGCGAACCAGGCGGGCGAGGACAATCGCAACGTCGCGCGGATGGCGGTGCTGCTGGCGGGCCTGCCGGTGGAAGTGCCCGGGCAGACGGTGAACCGGCTGTGCGGCTCGGGGCTGCAGGCGGTCGCGAGCGCCGCGCAGGCCATCAAGGCGGGCGAGGGGGAGGCCTTCGTCGCGGGCGGCGTCGAGAGCATGACGCGGGCGCCCTACGTGACGCTGAAAGCGGCTGCGCCGTGGAGCCGCGAGACGCCGGCGGTCGCGGACACCACGGTCGGCTGGCGGTTCGTGAACCCGCGGATGAGGTCGGCGTGGACAATTTCGCTCGGCATGACGGCGGAGGTCGTGGCCCGGCGCTACGGCCTCTCCCGTGAGGCGCAGGACGCCTTCGCGGCCGAGAGCCAGCGCCGTGCGGCAGCGGCACAGCGCGACGGCGTGTTCGCCGACGAGATCGTGCCGGTGGAAGTTCCAGGGGCGGGAAACCCGACCGTTCGGATTACCGAGGACGAACACCCGCGGCCGGGGACGACCGTCGAAAAGCTCCGGGCGCTCGGGCCGGCGTTCGACCCGCAGGGGACCGTTACCGCCGGCAACTCGAGCGGCATCAACGATGGGGCGTCGGCACTGCTCGTCGTCGGCAACGGCGTCTCGGACGCGCGGCCGCTGGCGCGTGTCGTCACGACGGCGGTGGCCGGCGTGGATCCCGCCTGCATGGGGCTCGGCCCGGTCCCCGCCGTGCGCAAGGCGCTCCAACGGGCGGGGCTGACGATCGACCGGATGGACCTCGTCGAGCTGAACGAGGCGTTTGCCGCCCAGGCGCTGGGCTGTATCAAGGAGCTGGAGCTCGACCCCGCGCGCGTGAATATCTACGGGGGCGCCATTGCCCTCGGGCACGCACTCGGCTCGTCCGGCTCGCGCATCCTCACGACGCTCGTCCACGCGCTCGCCCGCCGCCAGGCGCGCTACGGGCTGGCGACGATGTGCATCGGCGTCGGGCAGGGGATCGCGATGATTGTCGAGAGGGTGTAACGGCTCCACAGAGCCAGTCGTTCACACGTCTACGTTCTTGGACCGCTATACGGCTCCAAACGAGAATTTTGTACCCGCTGTGACAAGCCGTATAGCCCACTTTCCGCAGGTCACGACCGAGATTTCTCCCCCCTCCGGGTGCCGTCAGGCTTTCCGTCGCTGCTTCATCAGCCGCTCTGTGATGCGGAGAGAGACCGCCTCCATCTGGGCCACGATCCGGTCGAGTTGACGACCGTTTGAGATCCACTCCTCGAACAAGCGCGCCTCCTCCCGCGTGAGGCGGACCGTCACAGTCTTGCCGCGCACCTTCCTGGTCCACTGATAGTACGGGCCGTGGAGCTCGGGCGGCGAGGCCTGGCAGCAACAGCCGGGCTTGCCGCACGGCATGAAGCGGCGCACGAGGCTCCCGCGCCGGATCGGGCCCAGGGGGAGGACCGTGCGCTTGAGCACGGCGTAGCGCCTCTGGTCGGTCGTGCCGTCCGTCGCCATCGAAATGTCTTGACCGTGTGGTCTAGCAGCTCTTATACTGCTAGACACCGAGGCTGTCAAGCCCGGTTGCAGCAGGAGGACGCGTGGATGACGGAGCCCGGCGCTTCACGCTCGTCTCGCACACCCTCGGCGGCCTGCCCCTCGTGAATCACCTCCTGCGGCGCCTCCGATTCGATGACCTCCTCCAGCGGCGGCTCCCGGCCTCCGACCCCCGCGCCCAGCTGCCGCCGAGCACCGCCCTTGGCATCCTCACGCGCAACCTCGTCCTGGCCCGCGTACCCCTCTACGGGCTGGCTGAATGGGCGCAGGGGTGGGCCCCCGCCCTCCTGGGGCTGCGCCCCGCACAGGTCGCCGTCCTCAACGACGATCGCGTGGGGCGGGCTCTGGATCGCCTCTTCGACGCCGACCCGGGCGCTTTGGTGACCACCCTGGTGATCCACATGGTCAAGGAGTTTCAGGTCTCGCTGGAACAACTGCACAACGACTCGACAAGCCTGACCCTCCACGGCGAGTACGCCCGGGCCACCGGCCGCCTGGTCCGGGGCCGCCCCACGCTGGTCGTGACGTTCGGCCACAACAAGGACCACCGGCCCGATCTCAAACAGCTCCTCTGGATCCTCACCGTGAGCGCCGACGGCGCCGTGCCCGTCCACGTCACCGTGGTCGATGGGGATACGGAAGACAGCACCACCCACCGCGAGACGTGGGAGGTCCTCCGCGCCCTGATCGGCTCGCCGAACTTCCTCTATGTCGCCGACAGCAAGCTCTGCACGCGCGAGACCCTCACGCACATCCACGAGCACGGCGGGCGCTTCCTCACGGTGCTACCGCGCACCCGCAAGGAGGACGCGCTCTTCAAGACCTGGCTCCAGACCCACACGCCGGCATGGGCGGAGGTGGCGCGGAAGCCCCACCCGCGGTGGAAGGACGGCCCGCCGGACGTCTTCCGCGCCATCCCGTCGCCGATTCCCGACGCCGACGGCTTCCACCTGTTCTGGTACGAAAGCTCTCACAAGCTGGAGCGAGACGCCCAGGCCCGCCGCGACGCTCTGCAGAAGGCCTGGACGCAGCTGGAAGAGCTCGCCGCCCGGCTCCAGGGACCGCGTCCGCGCTTCAGCACCCCGGCGGCAGTCGCGAAGGCCGTCGAGGGCAGCCTGGCGACGAGTGGCACCGCGCGGTGGGTGGGGTATCAGGTGGACACCGTCGAGGAGGCCGTGTTCCGCCAGGAAACGCGCGGCCGGCCGGGCCAGAATACGCGCTGGCGGCGGCGCCTCAAGCGGCGGTTCCGCCTTACCTGGCACCGCCGGGAACCCGAGATCGCCGCCGACGCCCGTACCGATGGCCTCTTCCCGCTCCTCACCAACGATCCGGACCTCACCGCCGCCCAGATCCTCGACGCCTACAAGAGCAAGCAGCCGCTGGTGGAGAAACGGCACGACCTGCTCAAGAACGTCGCGGCGGCTACCCCCATGTACCTCAAGAGCATCAGCCGGATTGAGGCCCTGCTGGCCCTGCACTTCGTCGCCCTCCTCGTGCATGCGCTCCTCGAGCGAGAGGTGCGGCGCGCGATGACGCGGCGAGGGATCGCGGAGTTACCGCTCTATCCCGAGGAGCGCGAGTGCCGGGCCCCCTCGACGGACCGGATCCTGGAGACGTTCGCGCCCCTCCAACGCCACCTCCTCTGCACGGCCGGGCGCGTCGTCCAACGGTTCGATCCCGAGCTGACCGACCTGCAGCGCAAGCTCCTCGGCCTCCTCGGGATCTCCCCGAAGGTGTTCACGAACGTCTGACGTCGGCTGGCGAGGGGGGGAGAAATGTCGGGGCTGACCTGCGGAAAGTGGGGTATAGCGGTCCTAGGCGCGCGAAGCGCGCCAAGCAGATGCTGGCCAACCAGCCAAGGGCTTGCATCTTCTCCCTCACGAGTACGGGATATCAAGGGCGAAGCCCCATAAGCGTTAACTTAATTGTTGACCTGCCGACAGGGTTCGCTTACCCTGGGGCACATGGCTCCAGCCGAAGCGG
>JACPTI010000074.1 GCA_016192845.1 Acidobacteriota bacterium | reverse complement strand
CGTGGTCGGTACATATTTTGTTAAGTTAACGCTTATGGGGCAGAGCCCTTGGCTGGTTGGCTACCTCGCTACCTAGCCACCCAGCTACCTCCAGGATAGAAAAGGGGTGTGACAGACTAGGTCACGTCAGGAATGGCGGCGGAGCACGCTGAAATCGACGCCCTGTTCCGGCTCCCGGTGAACGAGTTCACGGCGGCCCGGAACGCGCTGGCGGCGAAGCTGAAGGCGGCCGGGAAAGCGGAAGCGGCGGCGCGCGTCAAGGCGCTCGCCAAGCCGCCGCTCTCCGCGTGGGCGGTCAACCAGCTCTACTGGCGCCACCGCAAGGCGTTCGACGAGCTGCTGGAGGCCGGCGAGCGTCTTCGCCGCGCGCAGGCGACGAAGCTCCGCAGCGCCGGCAGCAGGGGCGCCGACTTGCGCGCCGTCATGGAGGCGCGGCGCGCCGCGCTGGCGGAGCTGTCGGCGCGCGGGGCCGCCCTGCTCGAGGAAGCGGGCCACACGCCGTCGCCCGAGATCACGCGCCGCCTGACCACCACGCTCGACGCGCTGGCCACCTACGGCCGCATGCCGGACGGGCCGCGGCCGGGACGCCTGACCGATGACGTCGAGGCGCCGGGCTTCGAGGCGCTCGCGACGCTCGTCGGCCGCGGCGCGCGGCGCGGCAAGGGACCGATCCGCGTCATTCCGTTCGCGCAGCGCCGCGAGGCGGAGCGCGAGGGCAAGCCGCTCGACCCGGCGGAGGAAAGACGGCGGCGCGCGGCGGAAGCAAAGGCACAGCGCGCGGCGCTGGCCGCCGCGGTCCGCGCGGCCGAACGCGCGCTGGCGGAGGCGCGCAGGACGGCGGCGCGCGCGGAAGCGGCGCTCAAGCAGGCGGCCGCGCGCGCGAAGTCGGCCGAGCAGAAGAAGGACGCGCTCGCCGCGCGGCTCGAGAAAGTGACCGCCGACGCCGAGCGCGCGCGCCAGGAAGCGCGCCGCGTCGCCGCCGAGGCCGAAGAGGCGGCGCAGGCGGTCGCCGACGCCGAGCGCGCGCTGGACGAAGCCCGGCGCGCGCGGCCGTCGTCGCGCGAATAACTCCTAGTCTTCGGTCAGGCCGCGGCCGCCGCTGACGCCCATCTCGCCCGACCAGCGGGAGACGCCGGGGACCTCGATCCCGAACTGGTCGAGCATGCGGGCCACGGTGTGCTCCACGATGTCGGCCAGCGAGCGGGGGTTGGTGTAGAAGGCGGGCACCGGCGGCAGGATCACCGCGCCGAGCCGCGCGAGCTTGAGCATGTTCTCGAGGTGGATTTCGCTGAGCGGCGCCTCGCGCACCGCCAGCAGCAGCTTCCGCCGCTCCTTCAGCACCACGTCGGCGGCGCGATGGATGAGACTGTCGCCGAAGCCGTGCGCGATGGCGCCGAGCGTCCGCACGCTGCACGGCGCGATGATCATGCCGGCCGTCTGAAACGAGCCGCTCGAGATCGCGGCGCCCATGTCGCTGGCCGCATAGGCGGTGTGCGCCAGCGTCTCCACCTGCTCGCGCGAGTACGGCGTCTCGTGGAGCAGCGTCCGGGCGCCCCAGCGGCTGATGACGAGGTGCGTCTCGACGCCCGCCTCCCGCAGCCGCTCGAGCAGCTTGACGCCGTAGATCACCCCGGTGGCGCCGGTGATGCCGACGATAAGCCGCATTGCGTCAACTCCCACCCTCCAACTCCCAATCCCCAATCGGCTTGGGAATTGGCTGTTTGGGAGTTGGGAGTTTCTACAGGCTATCATCGAAACGGTGTTCCGACGTCAAACCTCGGGATCGGTGGTCTGCACGTCCTGCGGCGTGCTGGTGGGCGTCAACGACGACCGCTGCTACAACTGCGGCCGGCGCAATCCGGGGCTGTGGGGCTTTGCCCCGGCGCTCCGCGCGCTCGGCCAGGACATGGGGTTCGTCCCCTTCGTCATCGGCACCTGCGTCGTGCTCTACGCGCTGACGCTCCTCGCGTCGGGCGGCGACATCGGCATGGGCGGCTTCTTCTCGCTGCTCTCCCCGAGTCGGCAGAGCCTCTTCCTCTTCGGCGCGAGCGGCGCCATTCCGGTGTTTGTGGCCGATCGGTGGTGGACCGTGCTGAGCGCCGCGTGGCTCCATGGGGGCGCGCTCCACATCCTGTTCAACATGATGTGGGTGCGGCAGCTCGCACCCGCCACGGCCGACCTGTACGGGCCCGGCCGAACGGTGATCATCTATACGGCCGCCGCGATTGTCGGCTTCGCGCTCAGCTCGTTTGCCGGCGCGTTTCTTCCTCCCCTGCCCACGGCAAGCCTGCCCATCCTGCGCGGCGGCCAGTTCACCGTCGGCGCGTCGGCGCCGATCTTCGGCCTGCTCGGCGCGCTCGTCTACTACGGCCGCCGTGGCGGCAGCTCGCACGTCGGCAGCGAGGCGCTCACGTACGCGCTGATGCTCGGCCTCTTCGGCTTCCTGATGCCGGGTATCGACAACTACGCGCACGCCGGCGGCTTCGGCGGCGGGTACCTCGCCGCCAAGCTGCTCGATCCGCTGAAGCCGGAGCGGATCGACCACATCGGCATCGCGCTGATCTGCCTGGCGGCGTCCGTCATCGCGATCGTCGTCTCGGTGCTGCACGGGCTGCAGTTCCTCGGGTGAGGTGATGAACCCGGTTCGCAGCCTCGTCGCGGTGCTCGGCGGCATCCTCCTCATCTCGGTCGTTGTCGAGGTGCTCGAGTTCACGCTGGTCAACGCGCGGGCGGGCGGCGCGATTGCCGACATGCCGCAGTACTTTGCGGTCCGCAATCAGCCGATGATGCTCGGCGCCAAGCTCGTGTACAACACTCTGGCCGCCGTGCTCGGCGGGTACATGACCGCCAAGGTGGCCGGGAGCCGGGAGAGGCTCCACGGCGGCGCGGCGGCGCTGGTGCAGACGGCGGCGCTCATCTGGGGCTTCACGGCGGGCGAGTACGCGGCGTTCACGCCGGTCTGGACGCGGGTGGCGCTCGTCGCGGTCACCGGGCCGGCGATGCTGGTCGGGGCGTCGATTCGCGGCCGCGCAGCGAGGAGTCAGACGTGAGGATTGCCTATCAGGGAGAACCGGGCGCCTACAGCGAAGCGGCCGCGCTGCTCTACTCGCCGCACGCCGAGACGCTCCCCTGCAAGACGTTCGACGAGGTCTTCGACGCCGTCGTGGAGAAGCGCGCGACGCACGGCATCGTGCCGATGGAGAACTCGATCGGCGGCACCATCCACCGCAACTACGACCTGCTCGTCGACCACGAGATCCCGATCACCGGCGAAGTGGAGCTCGACGTCGTCCACTGCCTTCAGGCGCTGCCGGGCACGAAGGTGAGCGACGTGAAGATCGTCTATTCGCACCCGCAGGCGCTCGCCCAGTGCGAGCGCTACCTGAAGGAGCTCGGCGTCACCGTCGAAGCCGTCTACGACACCGCCGGAGGCGCAAAGCTGGTGGCCGAGCAGCGGCTCACGGGCGCCGCCGCGCTCGCCTCCCGCCGCGCGGCGGAGGTGTTTGGCCTCGAAGTGCTGCAGGAGGCGGTGCAGGACTACGAGTTCAACATCACGCGCTTCTTCGTGATTGGCGGGATGCCGCCGACCGACGCCAACAAGACGACGATCGTGTTCGCGCTGCCGAGCACGCCGGGCTCGCTGTTCCGTGCGCTGAGCGTCTTTGCGCTGCGCGACATCAATCTGAGCAAGCTCGAAAGCCGGCCGATCCGCGGCCGTCCCTGGGAGTACCTGTTCTACGTCGACATCGAGGCGCGCCGCGACGAGCTCACCTGCGCCCGCGCGCTCACCCAGCTCGGCGAGTTCGCGAGGTGGATCCGGGTGCTCGGCACGTATAAGGGGTGGGAGCGCGGGAAGGTGGCGGTTTAGCTGGATTCCGCGACACACCGCGGTCGCGAGGCTGGCATGTCCTCGCAAAACCGGCTCCGCTCGTCGAAACCGGGCGTTGCTTTCGAAGGTCGGGGCTCGCTTCGCGCTTACGCTGACTACGGTTTTGCTCCGGACATGCCAGCCTCGCAACCACCGGACGGACGACATGCTGTCTCCACCGGCGATGCGCGTGTGCCGACCGGATCGCTGATATTGCCTGTGCCTGTCATTACGATCGGAGACGCCACAGACAGGAGGCTCGACGACTATCGCAACGTCCCCGATTCTGAGCTCCTCCGGCGGCGCGGCCTCTTCGTCGCCGAAGGGCGGCTCGTCGTGCGCCGGCTGCTCGCCGAGCGCCGGTTCCTCACGCGATCGGTGATGGTGACCGAGGCCGCGCGCGCGTCACTCGACGACGTGCTCGGGGCGCGCCCGGACGTGCCCGTCTACGTCGTGCCGCTCGCGGTGATGAACGGCATCACCGGCTTCAACATCCATCGCGGCTGCCTCGCGATCGGCGAACGGCCGCAGCCGACGCCCTGGACCGACGTCGTCAGCGGCGCGCGCACGGTCGTCGTGCTCGAGCGCGTGGCCAACGCCGACAACATCGGCGGCGTCTTCCGCAACGCGGCGGCATTCGGCGCCGGCGCCGTGCTGCTCGATGCGGCATCGACCGACCCGCTCTACCGCAAGTCGATCCGCACGTCGATGGGCGCCGCGCTGACGGTTCCGTTCGCGCGCGCCGAGCCGTGGCCCGGCGTGCTCCTCGAGCTGGGCGGCTGCGGATTTGCCACGGTCGCGCTTACGCCCGCCTCGTCTGCTCCGCCGATCGACGAGTCGATGAAGAGACTCGCGCGGCAGCCGGTGGCGCTCGTCCTGGGCCATGAAGGTGAAGGACTGACCGACGGCGCGCTCGACTCCTGCTCGCATCGCGCCCGCATCCCGATGGCGCCGCACATCGATTCGCTGAACGTCGCGTCGGCGGCCGCCGTGGCGCTGTACGAGCGGAGCCGCCGGATCGTATAATCGGCCGTCCGTTCCGGGGTCAGACTCCGAGTCGAGGAGGACAGATGGCCAGAAGATTCTCGTTCGGTGTGGTGGTGGCGCTGCTCGCGCTGGCAGTCCAGACGCCTGCCCAGCAGTGGCCCGCCGGCTTCGTGGATCCCGCGCCCGTGCTGGCGGCCGCCTCCAAGGCGATCAGTGAGGCGAACCTGCGGTGCGTCACGTTCTCGGGGACGGGCTATAGCGGCCCGGTCGGACAGACGTTCGAGAACGCGCCGAACATCGACTGGCCGCGCAGCGAGATGGCCAACTACACCCGGACGATCAACTGGGAGACCGGGACGAGCAAGGAGACGTTCGACCGGAAGCCCGGCAACAACCCGGCGTCCTGGAAGTACGGCATCGGGTGGGTCGGCGGCACGCCCACGCAGAAGGAACCGCGGCAGACGCACATCGTCAACGGGCAGTACGCCTGGCACATGGACGGCAACGGACCGCCCGTCCCGGTGCCGCCGGAGCTCGCCGAGATCTACCAGCTCGACATCTGGCTGACGCCCCACGGCTTCCTGAAGGCGGCCCGCAAGCCGGGCGCGAACCCTCGGGCCGTCTGGCGCTGGGAGCAGCTCGAAAAGGGCCGCGACGGCAACGTGGTTGCGCCCGAAAAGGTGCACGTGGTCGCGATCATCGTGCTCGGCAAGTACCGCGTGGACGCCACGATCAACAGCCAGAACATCATCACGCGGATCAAGACGACCGTGAACGAGCCCGTGCTGGGCGACTTCAACATCGAGCACGAGTCGACCAACTTCATCGACGCGGGGAACTCGAAGTGGCCGATCGCCTGGCACTCGCACCACGGCTGGGACGACAACTGGCAGTTCTATTCCGAGAGCACCGGCCACAACGGCTACGGCGGCAAGTTCCCGACCGTCCAGGCCAACGTCTGCGACGACCCGGTGCCCGTCCCCGAGTCGGTGAAACAGGCCGCGCCGCCCAACTACGGCCGCGTCGACGTGGAGAAGCTGGCCAACGGGGTCTACCTGCTCGGCGGCGGCCCGGCGAACAGCTACATGATCGAGTTCCGCGACTTCGTTGCCGTCTTCGAGGCGCCGCTCAACGAAGAGCGCAGCCTCGCGGTCATGGAGACGGTCGCCAAGCTGGCGCCGAACAAGCCGATCCGCTGGCTCATTACGTCGCACCCGCACTTCGATCACATCGGCGGGATCCGGACCTACAACCACATCGGCGCCACCGTCGTCGCCCACTACATCAATCTCAAGTTCCTGAACCGCGACGTCCTCACCTACAAGCCGAGGACGATCAAGCCCGACATCCTCGCGCTCTGGCCGCCGACGGAAGTGGCCGAGGGGTACAACTACGAAGCCGTTCAGGAGAATTTCGTCATCACCGACAACAGCCGCATCCTGCGCGTTTACTACGTGCAGCCGCTGCGGCACGTCGCGGGCATGCTGATGGCGTACCTGCCGGCGGAGCGCATCGCGTTCGAGGCGGATCTGTTCGACACGCACGAGCCGCCGCGCGCCGCGCAGCTGCCGTCGATGCAGAGCTTCCTCACCCAGGTCCAGCGCATGAAGCTCGACGTGGCGACCGTCGCGCCCGTGCACGGAAAGCCGGTGCCCTGGAGCACCTTCATGGAGGCGATGAAGGCGGTCCCGAAGACGGACTGAGGAAGGCGGAAGGCCCGCCTCTACGT
>JACPTI010000073.1 GCA_016192845.1 Acidobacteriota bacterium | reverse complement strand
GTCTCTTCACGAAATGGAAGAGATCGCGTGGGTGCCTCGCACGGATGCGCGCAAGCGGCAAATAGGCTTCGTCCAGGCGAAGACCCTCAAGTGGCACGAGCGTCACGTGCTGGACGATGAGTAACTTGCTTTGCCAGTCATGTCGGTCGGTGATGTTGCCCTTTACCCGACGTTGGCAAACGGTCTTTGCGCCACTACTCAGCCCGGCCCTCGGGACGATTGGCCCACACTCTGCGTTGGTCCACCGCGTCTAACGCATCAAGGACGGAGTCAACGACAGCATCCTCCCCTCGTTGCCGAATCAAGTATTCGATTTGGGCGTCGACTCCTCGTTTCGTGACCGCTACCGCCTCACCGCACTTGCTCTCGATGAGGAGTTCATGCAGTTCGTCAGAAAGCAGCTCACGTTCCTCGGCCGTGAACGCGTCTGTGTCGATCATCGTCGCGATGCTGCCTGACGTCTTGTTTCGTTTAACCAGCCTCATCTCTCCTCCAATTCCCTGGTTGAGACTGCATCGCCAGTTGACACCAGCGTCCACTTACCGTCAATTAGTGCGATTTTGTTGCGACTCTTCAGGTGTTGCTGAGCAGAACGAACAGCGTGTTTCCACTTCTTTCCAAAGTGCCTTCCGTTGATCACTCGGTCAATCGAATCGTCACACAGGTCGGGATGAATTGCCGAAAGTCTGGGGTGCAGCTCCTCAGTGTTGAGCGGCCCGTGTCTGGACAGGAGATAGAGAATTGTCGAGGCGAAAACGGAATGCATCGGACCACGCGCCAATCGCAGGGCTACGAGTCGATCAGCCGCACGTCGAAGTGCGAGCCGGAGCCGAACATCCGCGCGACGCAGCTTCACCTCTTGGGCCCTGTACAGGTCGCGAAGTTCGCTCGCGGCGTTACTGTAAGCACGAAGAGCTTCCAGCGGCACAGAGGCACCAAGTCCAGCGTACTCAACGACGTCACGCCTTATCGCCGCCGCGGTTTCAGGATCTCGAACGCTCAGCCCGTATTCATAGTTGAAGTCAAGACCGCCGGATGTCAGATTCCCGGATGTGACGATGGCTCTGTCTTGATCCTTAACGTACACCTTCGCGTGAAGGTGCGGCAGATGAAACACCTTCATCTTCGGAAATGCCGCGACCAGCGAGACTACTGCAGCAGGATCCGTAGAAGCCTGGGCGACATTTGTCGGCGAGAGATCGATCAGTAGTGCCACGTCCAGGACAGCCAGACGGGTCGGGTGAACACACGACAGGACAAACTCCGCACCGCGCATCGTGACGTACGGCGAAGAAACGACGAGGCTCCCATGCGCGTCGCTCAACAGAGAGCGAAGGTCATCCTTCCAGTCGTAGCGGAGTCGGTCAGCAGTCGTCATAGGTAATCAACGATCGATTTCAATGGCGACACCGACGGTATTATCGCCCCCGCTGAAAATTGATCGTTCTGAAAAACAAAGGGTCGGCTGACGCCGGCGCTAGAGAAACGAAAAAGGCTCAGCGACTGAGGCCTGAGACAGCCCTGAGGCCTTGGGCCTGAGGCCTTGGGCCTGAGGCTGAGGCCTTCAGGGCTGCGCCGTCAGGCGCACCCACTCGTCGTCCCGCAGTTGCCGCACTTGTAGCACGACCCGTTGCGGATCATGATCGAGCCGCACGTCGAGCACGGCGGCGCGTCCTCCTGCGACTGGATGGGCGCGTACTCGACCGGCTTCGCCGCAGGCTTCGCATCGCTCGCCTGCGGCTCGGGGCGGGGCTGAAGCCCCGCCCCTACATCAGCACGGTGATCGTCCCGAATCCGGATCGCCCGGGCAGATGCTGCCGATCCCGCATCCCGGATCCCGGATCCCGGCTCCACACGTTCTTCGCGCAGGTTCACGCCGGCACGGAACTGCGCCTCCGGCGACAGGAACTTCGTGGCGAGCCACCGGAAGATGTAGTCAACGATCGACTTGGCGAACCGGATCTCCGGGTTCTTCGTCAGCCCCGACGGCTCGAACCGCGCGTGGCTGAACTTGTCGACCAGCACCTGCAGCGGCACGCCGTACTGCAGCGCGTAGGAAATCGCCTGCGCGAAGGCGTCGGCAAAGCCCGAGATCGTCGACCCCTCCTTCGCCATCGTCAGGAAGATCTCGCCCGGCTGGCCGTCCTCGAAGAGGCCGACGGTGATATAGCCCTCGTGCCCGGCGATGTCGAACTTGTGCGTGATCGACGGCCGCTCGTCGGGGAGCTTGCGCCGCGTCGGCCGCTCCACGACCTTGACCACTTCCTTGACGACCTCGCGCGGGCCGACCTGGAGGTCGGCCCCTACAACCCCACTCTGCAGGCCGGCCCCTACATTCCTGGTGTCCGCCACCTGGGCCTTCGACGTGTTGAGCGGCTGCGTCCGCTTGCTGCCGTCGCGGTAGATCGAGATCGCCTTCGCGCCGAGCCGCCACGCCTCGAGGTACGCCTTCTCGATCTCCTCCACCGTCGCTTCACGCGGCACGTTGACGGTCTTGCTGATGGCGCCCGAGATGAACGGCTGCGTCGCGCCCATCATCCGGATGTGCCCCATGTAGTGGATCGACCGCTGCCCCTTCGCCGGCTTGAAGGCGCAGTCGAACACCGCCAGGTGCTCCTCCTTGAGGAACGGGGCCCCCTCGATCGTCTCGTGCTCGTCGATGTAGTGGACGATCGCCTCGATCTCCGGCTCGGTGTAGCCGAGGCGCTCGAGCGCCATCGGCACCGTGCCGTTGACGATCTTCATGAGCCCGCCGCCCACCAGCTTCTTGTACTTGACGAGCGCGATGTCGGGCTCCACGCCGGTCGTGTCGCAATCCATCATGAAGCCGATGGTGCCGGTCGGCGCGAGCACCGTCGCCTGCGCGTTCCGGTAGCCGTGCTGCTCGCCAAGCGCCACCGCCTCGTCCCACACCTGCTTCGCCGCCGCGTAGAGGTCGGCCGGCACGAGCTTCGGGTTGATCTCCCCCACCGCGTCGCGATGCTTCCGCATGACGCGCAGGAACGGCTCGCGGTTCTTCCCGTAGCCGGCAAACGGGCCGCCATGGTCGCGCGCGATCCGCGCCGACTGCGCGTACGCCTCGCCGGTCATGATGGCGGTAATGGCCGCCGCATACGCCCGCCCCTCGTCGCTGTCGTACGGCAGCCCGCGCGACATCAGCAGGGCGCCGAGGTTCGCGTACCCGAGGCCGAGCGGCCGGTACTCGTGGCTGTTCTTCTCGATCGCCCTGGTCGGATAGCTCGAGTTCGGGACGATGATCTCCTGCGCGGTGATCATCGTGCGGCACGCGGCGCGGAAGGCCGCCACGTCGAACTCGCCCTCGTCCGTGACGAACTTCATCAGGTTGATCGACGCCAGGTTGCACGCCGAGTCGTCCAGGAACATGTACTCCGAGCACGGATTGCTCGCGTTGATCCGGCCGGTCTCCGGGCAGGTGTGCCACTCGTTGACCGTGGTGTCGAACTGCATGCCCGGGTCGCCGCAGATCCAGGTGCCCTCGGCAATCATCCGCATCAGGTCGCGCGCCGCGCGTCGTCCAGTCGCGGTCCTCGAGGACGGCCTTCATGAGCTCGTCCGGGACGCGCACCGAGTTGTTCGAGTTCTGGAAGAAGATCGAGTTGTAGGCGACGCCCGTGAACGAGCCGTCGTAGCCGGCGTCGATGAGGGCCCACGCCTTCTTCTCTTCCTCCACCTTGCACTTGATGAACTCGACGATGTCGGGATGGTCGGCGTTGAGGATCACCATCTTGGCGGCGCGCCGTGTCTTGCCGCCCGACTTGATCACGCCCGCGAACGCGTCGTACCCCTTCATGAACGACACCGGACCGCTCGCGGTGCCGCCGCCGGCCAGCAGCTCCCGCGACGACCGGATCGGCGACAGGTTGCTGCCGGTCCCGGAGCCGAACTTGAACAGCATCCCCTCCGTCCTGGCGAGCGTCAGGATCGAGTCCATCGTGTCCTGGACGGAGTTGATGAAGCAGGCCGAGCACTGCGGCGCCTTCTCGAAGCCGCAGTTGAACCAGACGGGGCTGTTGAACGCCGCCTTCTGATAGACGAGCAGGTGCATCAGCTCGGCGGAGAACGCCTGCAGCGCCTCATCGCTCGCGAAGTACCTGTGGTCGCGCGCCCACCCGGTCATCGTGTCGACGACGCGGCCGACGAGCTGCTTGACGCTCCGCTCGCGTCCGGGGGTGCCGAGCTGGCCGCGGAAGTACTTCGAGACGACAATGTTGGTCGCCTGCTGCGACCAGAAGCGGGGAATCTCGACGTCGCGCTGCTCGAAGACGACCTTGCCCTTCTCATTGCCAATCACCGCCGAGCGGATCTCCCATTCGATCTCGTCGAACGGGTCGACGCCGGGCAGGGTGAAATAGCGGGGGAACTCCATCCCGGGCGGCGCCACGGGCGCCGCCGCCGGGCCAGCGTCTCTTGGCTCGCCGCTTCGCGGCTCGCTGTGGGTGCTCGCCTCCGCGCTCTTGCGGGCGCGGGCCGCGGAATCGGGCTGTACGGGCGACCCGTGCGTCGCCCCTCCCGTCTGCGCCTGCTGGCCGGATGGAGCAGCTTCGCGGGCAGGGCCTCTTTCCATGGTTCTCCTCCGAACGACGAATGCACTCACCCCGGAGAACGCATCCGTGACGGGTGTTGTGAGGTGCGCTCGAGACGAACCGAGGAACGTTTCGTATCAACCGGAAGCTGGGAGGATCCGGCCTCACCTCGCCAAGCGCGAGCGTCACTATGCGCTTCAGCCGACGCCTTTGTCAATACCCAAACCACAACATCTAGCGCTTTTTTCTTAGGGCAAGCGCAATATCTATTGTTCCATAGGAAAAGTAGGAAGGAGCCGCCTTTCGGCGCTCCCCCAGGTGCACAGGCAGGTGTGTCTTGCGGGAAAGCCCCGCCACTTTCGCTGCGGGGCGAGGAAAACTTTCGAGCTGCCTTCCCTCCGGAGCAGGCTGCGTGCCAGCCCCACCGATCTGCGTCTTCAGTGAAATGTCCCGGTTTTCGTGATGGTCGCTTCGAACGGCCCGGCTGGCCGGCGGAGAGGTGGGTAACGCGTTACCGCTGCAGGAGCTCGGCCGCGAGCGTGGCCGCCTTGTCGGCGAGCGTGGCGGCAAAGACGAGGTTGCGCTCGCGCAACGCCTCCTCGGCCTGCGTGCTGAAGCGCTTCGACTGCTCGTACTGCGCGCGGCCGTCGGCGCTCAGCCGATCGTAGTTGACGCGGCCGAGGTCGCGAGCGGCACGCGCCAGCGTCTCGCGCACGCTGCGCTCGGTGGCCGCGGCTGTGGCGGGCGATGCGGGCCGGAGTTCGCGTGTCTCGGTCGTGCGCGGCGGCGGCGCCGGGGCGGCCGGCGGCGCCGGTTGCGGCCGGGGCTCGGGTGCCGGACGCGGGGGCGTTCGTGGGGGCGGCGCGGCCGCGACCGGCGGCGGCTCGAGCGCCGGCTCCGCGGCCACCGCCGCGGGCTCCTCGACCGGTGCCAGCACGCGCTGCGGCGGCTCCGGCATCTGGAGCGGCGGGCCGTCGGGGACACTCGCGGCTCGCGCCTTGGCACATGCTCCGGCGCTCGCCGCGAGCAAGGCACAAGTCACAAGGCTCAAGGCCCAACGTCCCGTCGGTTGTGACTTGTGACTTGCGACTTGTGACTTGTGCATGGTCAGGCTTCGTTCACCCGCGGCAGCAGGATCCGGAACGTGGTGCCGCGGCCGGGCGTCGACTGCGCCTCGAGCTCGCCGTCGTGCATCTGAACGATCCGGTACACCATCGAGAGACCGATCCCGGTCCCATGATCCTTCGTAGTGTAGTACAGGTCAAAGATCTTTCCGAGGTTCTCGGACGGGATGCCTACGCCCGTGTCCTCCACCCGAACCTCGACCATGCGCCGAGGCCCCGGCGCCGCCACCAGCCGCAGCGTCCCGCCGTCAGGCATCGCCTGGCACGCGTTGATCGCGAGGTTGAGCAGCACCTGTCGCAGCATGGCGGCGTCGCCGTGCACCTCGGGCACTGACGCCGGCGCGTCGACCACGACCTTCACGCGGTTGGTCTGCGCCTCGGGTTCGATCACCGGGAGAATTTCTTCGAACAGCATCGGCACGCTGACCGCCTGCAGGCGCAGATCTTCGGGCCGCGTGAACTTCAGAAAGCCCTGCACCACCTCGTCGAGCCGGCGGATCTCGCTCTCGATGACGTGCACGTGCTCGAGGGCGACCTCGAGCGCGGGGTTCGTCATCGGCTGATCGGGCGCCGACAGCCCGAGAGCGGCGCTCGAGGCGGCCACCGGCTGCGGCGCCGCCTCGAGTACGCCGCTCCGAATCTTCGTGCGCAGCAGCTCGAGGTGGATCATCATCGCGTTCAGCGGGTTCTTCACCTCGTGGGCAATGCCGGCCGTGAGGCGCCAGAGCGCCACCAGCTTGCGCGAGTACGCCACGACCTGCTCCGTCTTCTGATCCGCCTGCGCGGCGCGGTCGGCCGACAGCTGCCGGCTGACCGCGTTGAAGAAGCTCCCCAGCTCGCCGAACTCGTCGCCGGGCGGCAGGTCGAGCGTGACGCCAAACTCGCCTTTCCCGAGGCGCGTCAGGCCGCCGCGCAGCACGTGGATCGGCCGCAGCAGCAGCTGGGCGAGCAGGCCGGCCACCAGCACGGCGACCGCGAGCGCCACGGCGGCCGTCAGCAGCGCCGGGCGCAGCGCGGTATTCACCTCCTGACGCATCAGCAGCGTGGAAACGCCAATCCGGATCGAGCCGAACGCCTCGTCGCCGAGCATCATCGGCTGCCGCAGCTCGAGCGTCTGTCCTTCCGGGGAATAGATCACGCGCAGCTGCTCGAGCGCGCTCTCCCCCCCGAGCGCCGCCAGATCGGGCCGGTCCTCGAGGCGCAGGCCGATGCGCGTCGGGTCGCTGCTGGCGATGACAATGCCGGCGGTATCGAGAATCGACGCGCCGGTGACGCTCTCGCCGTACAGGCTCGCCTCGAGAATGGCGCGCAGCCCCGGATCGTCCTGCAGCGCGGCGTACGGATCGGGCGCGCCGGTCACGACCTCGCGGGCGCGGTGCAGGATGGCGTTCGAGAGGAGCTCGCCGCGCGCGTGGCTCTCGTGCAGTACGACGCCGGCGAGGCGCGTCACGTACAGGCCGCTCAGCGCCAGCACCGCCACGCCGACGATCGCCGTGACGCCGGCGATCTGCTTCCCTTTGATCCCGAGGCGGACCCTACGCACTCGGCACTTCCTGCTTGCCCGACGTACGGCCCCGGAGCCGGTTCAGCTTGTTGTGCAGCGTCTTGAGGCTGATGCCGAGGATCTCCGCGGCGCGCGTCTTGTTGTCGCGCGTGTGCTCGAGCGTCAGCAGAATCAGCTGCCGCTCCGCCTCGTCCACCGTCATGCCGGGGCGCAGCGCCACCGTCGGCGCCGGCGCCTCCGGCGCGCCGGTCATGAGCGGCGGCAGGTGCTTCGGCTCGATGAACTCGCCGGAGCTCAGGATCACCGCGCGCTCGACGACGTTGCGCAGCTCGCGCACGTTGCCGGGCCAGTTGTACTGCTCGAGCAGGCGCATCGCCGCGGGATCGGCGGCGGTCACCGCCTTGCCGTTGCGCGCATTGAACTCGGCCAGGAACGACTGGATGAGGAGCGGCAGATCTTCCTTGCGCCGCCGGAGCGGCGGCAGCTCGATGGCGAACACGTTGAGCCGGTAGTACAGGTCCTCGCGGAGCCGGCCGTTCTTCACCGCCTCGGCCGGGACGGCGTTGGTTGCCGCGATCAAGCGGACGTCCACCGCCTGCTCGGCGCGGCCGCCGAGGCGCCGGAACCGCCGCTCCTGCAGCACGCGCAGCAGCTTCACCTGCGTGGCCGGCGTCATCTCGGCAATCTCGTCGAGGAACAGCGTGCCGCGGTCGGCCAGCTCGAAGCACCCCTCGCGCCGCTCCAGCGCGCCGGTGAAGGCGCCCTTCTCGTGGCCGAAGATCTCGCTCTCGAGCAGCGTTTCGGGAATCGCGGCGCAGTTGATCGGCACAAACGGCATCTGCGCCCGCGGCGACAGCTGATGGATCGTCTGCGCCACGAGCTCCTTGCCAGTACCCGACTCACCCGAGATGAGCACGGAGGCGGCGGTCGGCGCCGCCTGTTCGATCACCTGGTAGACGTTGCGCATCTGGGGGCTGGCGCCAATCATCCGGCCGAAGCTGCCGTGGTCGCGCAGCTGCCGCCGGAGCACCTTGACTTCGCGGAGCGTCTCCTGCCGCTCGACGATCTTGTCGAGCAGGATCTTCAGCCGCTGCGGCTCGATCGGCTTGGTGAGGTAGTCGTAGGCGCCTTGCTTGATCGCCTCGACCGCCGTTTCCACCGTCCCTTGCGCGGTGAGAATGACGACAGTAACGTCGCTCCCCTCCTGCCGCACGGCGCGGAGCAGCTCGAGCCCGTCCATCCGGGGCATGACGAGGTCGCTGATGATGATGGAGGGGCGGAAGTCGGTGATACGCTGGAGCGCCTCTTCGCCGTCGGCGGCCGCCTCCGTTGCAAACCCCCACGTCCGCACGAGCTCGGTCAACCCCGCGCGCGTGGTCGGGTCGTCTTCGACAATCAGGACGCGGTCGTGAGGGGTGGTCATCGGGGTCAGACCCCGGGGTCTGACCGCAGGTCTGACCCCGATGGTACTCTGTCATTCATTTTTACACGGGTCTACCACAGCCATTGGAGCCGCCCCACCAGCGCCTCGTCGCCGTCGCGGAGATCATCCTGTGCTCGAGCCTGCCGACGCAGATCCTGCTCGGCGCGATCCTGCGCCTCGGCGGGGTGGCGCCGATGGACGAGACCGGACAGCTTTCGCTGGCGTTCGTGCTCACGCTCTCGGTCGCCGACACATTGCTGCTCGTCGGCCTGATGGTGACGCTCACACGGGCGCACGGCGAGCCCATGGCCGCCCTCTGGCTCGGCGGCCGGCCCGTCCGGCGCGAGGCGCGCCTCGGCGCGCTGCTCATACCGGTCGTCTTCCTGCTCGTCGTGGTGCTGCTCAACGTGCTCCGTGTCGCGGCGCCGTGGCTGCACAACGTTCCGACCAATCCGCTCGAGCAGCTGGCGGCGACGCCCGGCAGCGCCGCGGTCTTCACGGTGGTCGCCATTCTGGCGGGCGGCGTGCGCGAGGAGCTCCAGCGCGCGTTTCTCCTCCAGCGCTTCGAGCGCCACCTGGGTGGCGCCACGGTCGGCGTCGTCGTGCTGAGCGCCGGGTTCGGGCTCGGGCACATCGTGCAGGGGTGGGACGCGGTGATCACGACGGGCCTGCTCGGCGCGTTCTGGGCGGTCCTCTACCTGCGGCGGCGAAGCACCGTCGCGCCGCTCGTCAGCCACGCCGGGTTCAATACGCTCGAGGTGCTCCGCGTGGCGGTGTTCGGGGTTTGACGATGTCGGCGCGGCCGCGCAGGTCACGCATCCACTGCGCAATGGTGGCGGCGCGGCGCTCGGCGCCCGCCCGCTCGCGGGCGAGCTCGTCCGCGTCGACAAACGGCATCAGCCGTCCGTCGCGGGTGAACTCCTCCGGGTGCATGCGGTAGTACTGCAGCACTTCTTCTTCCGTCAGCTGGACCGTCGGCCCGAAGCGCTGATCGAGATATGTCGCGATGCGCAGGTTGTCGCGCGCGATGTCGCGGAGGCGCCCCTCGTCGAGGCCGGTGGCCTCCATGATGGCGGCCAGGCGCCCGCCGCTCCGTTCCGTGATGGCCGCAACTTCGCGTGCCACCGCCGCCGGCGACGGCTCCGGCGGCGCGAATCGCGCCACTTCCGCGAGCACGAGCTGGCGGTCGATGAGCCGCTCGACGGCGACCTCCTCGCCGGCGCCCGCCGGCACGTCTACCAGGCCGAGCGCGAGCACCGCCTTCACGTCCGACAGCGTGATGGCGATCCCGTTCACGCGGGCGACCACTCGGTCGAGGAGCTGTTGAGCGCTCAGAGGCGGCACGCACCCTATAACAGTCGCAACGACCAGGCACATCCAACGCCGTTCATCTCCACAGAACACCGAGGCACCGAGGCACCGAGGCATTTCTTTGCTACATTGGAAGAAACTCGGTGTCTCGGTGTCTCGGTGTTTCGTGGGAGTGGTTTTCATCAGAACGCCTGCCCGAACGAAATATGCAGCACGCTCCGCCGTTCGAGGCGTCCCGGCGACAGCTCGCGGCGATCCAGCTTGAACCCGAGATCCAACCGGATCGGCCCGATCGGCGACCGATAGAAGAACCCGAATCCCGCTGCGGCGCGGAGCTTGCCGAAGTCGAGGTCGGTCGCCCGCAGGAAGACGTTGCCGGCGTCGAGGAATCCGACCGCGCCGAGCCCGCCGAACAGCGCGACGCGGAGCTCGCCGTTGAGGACTACCAGCCCGTTGCCGCCGGTCGGAAACCCGGTCGGGCTGATGGTGGCGTCGGTGCCGAGCCGGTCGAGCGAGAAGCCGCGCACGGTCGTGTCGCCGCCCGCGAAGAACCGCTCGCTCGCCGGCAGGTCCTGCACAACATCGACAATGGGCCGTTCTTCGTCGTCGAGAATCGGCCGGCCGTCCGGGGCAACGCGCGGCACCGGCCGGCGGAGGCCGTGCGCGGCGCCGAGGCGCGCGCCGAGCGCGAGCACCGTCCGCCGCGCGGTCGGCAGCCGGTGGTACGTGAACCCCTGCAGGAACGTCTTCACGAAGCCGACCTCGGAACCGACGACGCGCGCGGCCAGCTCGGTGTCGGCGATGAGGAACGTCCCGCGGTCGGCATCGATGACGTCGTTGCGGCTGTCGCGAATCAACGTGCCGGAGAACTTCGAGAGGCGCACCTGCGGGAATACGCGGTCGATGAGCGGCTTCTCGGCGTCGGTGAAGCGCTCGTTGAAGAGGCGCGTGTGCTCGTACGAGTAGCGCCCCGCGACGCTGTAGCGCGCACCCAGCCGCAGTCCCGCCTCGGCGCGCGCCTCGCGCGTGATGAAGTTGAAGCTCGAGCGGATCGCCTGGTCCAGGATCCCGGTCAGCATCATGTCGGCGGGGCCGTCGAACGCCCTCGGCTCGCGGTAGGTCGTCAGCACGCGGTACTCGTTCAAGCCGTAGCTGCCCTCGAAGGCGCGATCGACACGAACGCCCCCGTCCGACACGACGGTGTCGCGCGCGCGCAGGCTGACGCGCGTGAACAGGTTGACGGCGCGGTTCTTGCCGCCCAGGTTGCGGCGGCCGATCTGGAAGAAGCCGCGCGGCGCCAGTTCGAACCGCTCCTCGGCCTGTCCGCTCTCACCGGTCGGCCGCAGCCGCGTGCCCCCTTCCACGCCGCCGCCGTAGTCGATCGTCGTCGGCGGCGCCTCCTCGACCTGGACGAGCACGTCGCGGCGCGGCCCGCCTCCCTGCCGCAGCTCCTCGATCGCGACGCGGCGGAACAGGCCGAGCGCCGCCAGGCGCTGCTGGCTCTCGATGCGCGCCGACAAGCCGAGCGGCTGGCCCGGCCGGAGCAGCAGCTCGCGCTCGATCGTCTCCGTGCTCGTCCGCTCGTTGCCGACGATGATCACGTCGTCGACCAGCACCTGCAGGCCCTCGCTGATGGCGAAGCGGATGTCAGCGCGCGTGCCGTTCTCCGCGAGCGAGACGGCCGGCTCGACGGCGACGCTTTCGTATCCGCGGTTCCGGTATTCGAGGTCGATGCGGTCGCGGGCGGCGGCGACGTCGATCTCGGAATACGGGCGCCCGGGCGCGGTGGCCACCAGCGCGTGCAGCTGCGCGTCCGGCAGCACGTCGTTCCCCGCGAAGGCGATCGACGAGACGAGCGTCCGCGGCCCCTCGGCGATGTTGAAGCGCACGGCGAGCAGGCGGTCGGCCCCTTCGGAGGCGCCGAGCTCGGTGACCGCGATCTGCACGGTCGTGCGCGTAAAGCCGAGCGCCCGGTACGTGTCGCGGATGGCGGTGGCCGCCGCGGCTGCGGCCGTCTGGATGTACGGCTGCCCGCGATCGATCTGCACGAGCCGCTCCAGGTCGGGCAGCGGGACCGACGCGTTCCCCGCGATCGCGACGCTGTTGACGACGTATCGCGGCCCCCGGCTGATCATGAACGTGATGGTGAGCGTGCCTTCGCGCTCGTCGCGGGCGTACTCGGCGGCGGCGTCGCGGTAGCCGCGCGCCTGCAGGTAGGCCTCGATCGCGAAGGTCGCGTCCTCGAGCAGATCTTCGTCGGCGGATCCCTCGGCGCGCACCGGCACCAGCCGGTCGCGGTCGGCCTCGGGCAGCGGGTCACCGGCGAACGCCACCATCACCAGCGGGCCCCGATCGATCGTCACGCGCACGGTGGCGGTCCCACCGGGCTCGAACGTCGGCGTGTGCACCGCGCGCGCTTCGTAGAACCCGCGCGCGCGCAGGGCCGCCGTGTACCGGTCGAGCGCCGCCAGGATGGCGGCATTGTCGTACGGATCGCCGGCGCGGATGCCGATATCGCCGGCCGGGACGCGTCGGTCGCGGCCGTCGATCTCATCCACCTCGAGGCGTCCGATCGCGGCGCGCCCGCCGGCGGTGACGTCGAACACCATCGTGGCGCGGTCGGGCGCGTGCGTCTCCTCGACGCTCGGGGTCACCCGCGCCGCCGGATAGCCGCGGTCGCGATAGAGCGCCCGGAGCGCCTCGGCGACCTCGTCCGCGCGCCCCGGCGGCGGCGCCGCCCCGAAGCGCTCCGTGATGACGCGACGGATCTCGCGCTCGGGCAGGCCGAGCGCGCCGCGGAACTCGACGCGGTCGACCGGGTGCAGTGGAAACAGCACGTACCGCAGCCGCACGCCGTCGCCTGCGGGCTCCTGCAGCACCTGCACGTCCTCGAAGCGGTTGAGGCTCGTCAGGTGCAAAAGCGTCTCGCGCACCTCCTGCATCGACAGCCGCTCGCCGGGCGTCGTCTCGATGAGGCGGGTAATCAGGCGCTCGTCGACGGGACGCCCCTCCTGCTCGATTCGGACGTCGGTGATGAGCGGACCTGTTTGCGCAAACGCTGGCAGCGAGAAATGCAAAATGCACAATGCCCAATGCCCAATGCCTAACACGCGACGTGCCGTGATCTCAGGCATTGAGCATTGAGCATTGAGCATTGGGCATTCCGGGTCAGAAAGCGTGCCGCACCCGGACATCGAGCGCGTACGTCCGGTCCTCGTTGCGCGAGAGAATCCACGAGAATCGATCCGTCTGGTCGTACTCGAGCAGGATGATCTGATCGCGCGTGGACGAGGAGAGGCTGCGCGAGTACGTGAGATAGATCCGTTCCGAGAGCCGCTTGCCGATCGTCACCCGCGCCGCCGGATCGAGGCGGGACGACTGCGCGTTCGGATCGACGAGCGACGGCGTCAGCTGGAAGGTGTCGACGCCGAACGTCTGCTCGACGACCCGCCCCACCTCCGAGGAGAAGGCGCCCGTCAGCGCGCGCGTCGCCCGCTCGCGCAGCAACTGCTGCTGCGGCGTGATGTTCGTGCTGTACTGCCGGAACTCGACGTCCTGCCCGGGGGCGACGTCGCCGAAGAGGAGGCTGAGCACCTCGACCTCCGGCAGCGGCGGATCGGCCTCGAAGGACGGCGTCAGCCGGTCGAGCGTCCCCGCCGCCAGCGCCCGCACCCGGTAGGTCTGCCCCGGCACGCGCACGCGCGTCTCCGTCTCGATGTCGAAGAACGGCTGGATGCGCGTCGGGTTGTTGAAGTCGATCGTGCCGCGCGTGATCTGGTAGCGACGCCCTTCGAAGCTGAACTCGCCGCGCTCGACCTCGGCGCGGCCGAAGAGCACGGGGCGGTCGAACGTGCCGCGCAGCTGGAGGTCGGCGGTGGCAAAGACCCGCGCCACGCTGTTCCGGATCTCGAGCGTGGAGGGGGCCACGATGCGGACGTCGTAGCGCAGCGGCAGCCGCGGCGTGCGGGGCGCGGCGGTGCCCGCGGTCGCGTCGGCGGTGAGGTCGAACAGCCCGCCGTCCTCCTCGAACGGCCGCGTGTAGACGGCGTTGCGCACGGTCACGGTGCCGGCGAGCGTCGGCGCGTCGATCATCCCCTGCACCGTGAGGTCCGCGTCGACCAGCGACCGCATCCCTTCCGGGAACCGCAGCCGCATCGCCTCGCCCGCCATCGTCACGTCGATGCGCGTCGGGCGGTAGCTCTCGATGTCGATGCGGCCGCCGAAGCGGACGAGCCCGCCGCCAAGCCGCGCGGTCACCTCGTCGAGCCGGATGCTGCGCGTATCGAACCGCACCGGCCCCGAGATGTTCTCGAGCGCGTGCGGAAACTCGAAGAGCCGGATGCGCCCGTTCTCCACGGTCATCGTGCCGGTCGCGATCGGATCGCGCATCGGCCCTTCGAACGTCGCTTCGAGCGAGGCGCGCCCGGAGCTGCGGATGTTCGGCGCGAAGCCCTGCAGCAGTCCGAGCCCCGCGTCGCCCGTGGCCCGCACGGCGATCCGCTCGTCGTGCAGGTTGACGAGCCCGGTGAGGTCGAGCTGGGTGTCCTCGCCGATGAGCCGCATCTGCTCCAGGCGCATCGTGTGGCGGTCGAGGGCGAGGCGAATCGGCGCGGCGTTGCGGAGCCGGTAGTCGAAGAACCGCAGGTCGAGACGCTCGACCAGCGCCTCGACGAGCAGCGCATCGACGTTCGCCAGCTGCCCGAGCAGGCGCACGTTGCCGCTCGCGATGGCGGTCGTGTACGGCGACAGCCGCGGGTTGAACGCCCGCAGATACGGATCGAGCGACGTGTCGGCGATGCTGAACGACAGGTCGGCTTCAAGGCCCGGGGTGAGCGCGACCCGGCCGGAGCCCGACACCGCGAGCCGCGGCGACGCCGCCTCGAGCTTCACCGTCATCATGTCGTCGTTGACGTTGAGCTCGCCGAGCACCTGGCCGACCCCCTCGTCGCCGACGAACAGGTCGCTGATCGTCAGGCGCACGTCGTACCGCGGGCGCTCGAACGTGCCGCTGCCGCCGGCGGCGAAGTCGAGCCGGCCCGTGAGCGGCGGCGTCGCATCCGACGTGGTCAGCGCGACGTGCTCGATCGGCACCCCGCGGCCGACGAGGTTGAACGAGTACGTTCCGTTCAGGCCGACGTAGGCGGCGCCGGTGGCGCGCCCCCCCGCCTTCGTGATCTGCAGCGAGTCGAGCCGCACGCCGTCGCCTTCGAGGCGCACCGCAGACGAGGCGGTCTCGAACGACTCGCCGTACGCCACGCCGTCGGTGATCGTCATCTCCCCGAAGCCGAAGGGCCCCCGGTACGGGCCGTAGACGTGGAACTCTCCCGAGAAGCGGCCGTCGACGTCGTACTCGTCCAGCTCGAACGCGTGGCGGAGATCGGCGAGCGGACGCTGCACGACACGGATGCGGGCGTTCATCTCCTCGCCGCCGCCACACCCCACCGCGCAGGCGTGCGCGGTGGGGACCCCGCCGTCGCGGCGCGGGAACCCGAGGGAGAAGCGGCCGTCCACGCGCATCTCGGAGTCGCCGTCGCGGACGAGGACGCTCGCCACGTCCGCGTAGGCGTTCTCGATCGTCACGCGGCCCGTGGCAGATCCCCAGACAACATCGAAGGCGCGCATGTGCTCGCCCGCGAAGGCGCCTTCGATGCGCGGCTGCCGGACGCTGTTCACCAGCACGCCGTCGAAGGTGCCGGAGCCGCCGACGTCGATCACGCGGGTGCGCGCCCCGAACGCCGTCAACACGCCGGCGAACAGACGGTCGCTCTCCTGCCAGTCCGCGCTCGTCACGTGGAAGGCGATCCGCGAGCGGTCGCCGTACGCGGTGCGGCCTTCGAACGCCACGAAGGTGTCGGGCGTTGCCGCGTAACTCGGCCCGATGTCGACCCACTCGGGTCCGTACGCGTAGGTCAGCTCACCCCGGACGGGCACCGGCTCGCGCGGGAGGTGATTGCTGAACGGACCCCACCGGCGGGCGCGCCGCTCGGCCTCCTCGATTCGCGCCGGCGTCAGCTCGCGCGCGATCGTCTCGACGTCCGGCGCCGGCTCGACCCGCACCGCACCGTCGCCGCGATGGTCGGAGAAGCGCCCGAGAGGCCATTCGAGCAGGTTCCGCCCGCTGGCGCGGCCGGCGAGCCGGAGGCCGTCGAGCTCGAGGAAGTTGGTGAACTCGGCAAGGTCGACGTTCTCGTACGTCGCGTCGAAGCGCGCCACCGCCGGGACGCCGCGCTGCCCGAGCGGGGCAATCCGGTACTCGAACCCCGAGGTGCCGCCATAGACGGTGGCCGAGGCGTTGGTCACTTCGAAGCGCTCCGGCACCCACACGAGCGCCCCGCGCAGATCGCCGAACGTATACGCATTGACGCCCAGCACGGTGCTCGAGAAGGTTCCCTCGAGCTCGCGGCCCGTGCGCGAGCGGCCGTTCACGACCTCCCGGAACAGACGGAACGTACCCGTGAAGTCGCCCTGTCCGGCGAGGGTGAAGTCGTCGTCGGCGAAAAAGATCTCCCGCATGCGCGGGAAGTCGACGCGCGAGCGGACGCGGTAGAACTGATCCGGCCAGCGTCCGAAGTCGACCTCGCCCGTCAGCTGCGACTCGGCGCCGTCGGTGAGGAGATCGATCCGATCGAGGACCACCTTGCCGTCGACGATGCGGAACGACGTGCTCATGTCGGCGCGCATCGGCACGTAGTGCTGGATGGCGACGGTGCCGTTCCAGAACTTTGCCTGGCCCCGGTACTCGGCGTTCGGGCGCGTGACGACGACATCGAGGTTGCGCGTGACCACGCTCCACGGCGTGCCGTGGTCGACGAAGGTGAACTCGCCGCGACGGGCCCGCACGTACTGCAGCGTGGTCGTCCAGGCGCTCGGCCCGCGCCGCTCGGGCCTGACGCGCGGGAAGTTGTGGCGGCCGTCGGGGAACGTCTCGACGTACATCCGCCAGTCGGTCATCTCGATGTCGTCGAAGACCACGCGGCGGTTGACGAGCGTGTTCCACGGCATCGACACCGTGATCCGCCGCGCCGTCAGGAAGGGGCGCGACTCCGGCGTCAGCCCCTCGATGACGAGGTCTTCGAAGACGAACTGCCCGCGCCAGAGGTGCACCGACATCCGGCCGATGTGCATCGGGCGGCGCATGAACTGCGACGCCGCCGCTTCCGCCCGGCTCTTGAGCGTGGGCCCGAGATCGATCGTCAGCGTGGTGACGAACGCCACCGCGATGACGACCGCACACGTCACCACGACCCGGCGCAACAGCCGCCGTGTCTTCTGTGTGACGGGATGACTGAGGAGCGTGTATGTCACTTACTCGATGACCACCAAGACAGCATTGGCTTCGACGGAGGCGCCTTCGGCGACGCGGACCTCCGTGACGGTGCCGGCGCGCGAGGCCCGGAGCTCGTTCTCCATTTTCATCGCTTCCACGACGACGAGCCCCTGGCGGGCCTGCACGGCGTCACCCGCCTTGACCAGCACCCTGACGACCCGGCCCGGCATCGGCGCCGCCACCCGCTGCAGCCCGCTGCGTGCGTCGGCACCCGCCGGCCCCCGCCGCCGCAGCCGCGACGGCCCGCCGACCCTGACGGGGACCAACCGGCCCCGCACGTACACGCTGAGCTCGCCCGGAACCGGCTCGGCGACCGCCACCTCGTAGCTCCGCGCCGCCCGGTGTCCGGCTTCAGCCGGACCGATCAACATCGACCACGCCCCGCCGCCGACCCGAACCGCGTCGACCGTCCGGCGGGCGCCGTCCACGGTCACGTCGTACCCCCCTGGCGCCCCGGCAATCTGCACCACACGTGTGCGCGAGGGCGTCTCGATCTCGAACGTCACGCGCGCAGCGCCTCGAGCCGGGCTTGTTCTCTCCAGCTCTTCGCGTTGTGGGGCGAGCCACGGTCCCCCATCGCGCTCGCGCGATGGGGACCCCACGATTCGGCTCGCCCGCGCGGACCCGACCCCGGGGTCCCCAGCGCGCCTGCGCGCTGGGGTGGCGTGGTCCGCGCCACAACCACGGGCGAAGGCGCCGCCGCCAGTACGTGCAGCGCTGCCGCGATGGCTGCCACCTCCTGGGCGTCCTCGTCCGGCGTCGAAAAGGATTCACCCTGGCGCTGCTGCAAGAGCTCGTCCAGCGTGGCGGTGTGAAATGCGGCCGCCTCGAACGACGGCTGGGCGAGTATCCACTGGAAGAAGGAGACGGTCGTCCGAATCCCCCGCACGTCGTACTCGCCAAGCGCCCGCTGCATCCGCCGAATCGCCTGCCCGCGGTCGGCGCCCCAGGCCGACAGCTTCGAAATCATCGGGTCGTAGAAGATCGGCACGTCCGACCCGGCCTCGGCGCCGGTGTCGTCGCGGACGAACGGCCCGGCCGGCACGCTGAGCGCCGTGATGCGGCCGGGCGACGGCATGAACCCGGCGTCCGGGTCTTCCGCATAAATCCGGCACTCGATCGCGTGGCCGCGCGGCGTCAGCGCCACCGCCGGGTCCAGGTCGAGGCGCTCCCCGCGCGCGATCCGGATCTGCCACTCGACCAGGTCGACGCCGGTCACCAGCTCCGTGATCGGATGCTCGACCTGGAGGCGGGTGTTCATCTCGAGGAAGTAGAACTGTCCCTCCTCGTCCAGGAGGAACTCGATCGTGCCGGCGTTCGTGTAGCCCACCGAGCGGGCGACGGCCGCCGCGGCGCTCGTGATCCGCGCGCGCAGGTCGGCGGATACGGCCGGCGACGGCGTCTCTTCGATGACCTTCTGATGCCGGCGCTGGATCGAGCACTCGCGCTCGACGAACGGCAGCACGGTTCCGTGCAGGTCGCCGACGAGCTGCACCTCGATGTGCCGCGGCCGCACGAGACGCCGCTCGAGGTAGATCGCCGCGTCGCCAAACGCCGCGGCCGCTTCCGACCGCCCCGCGCGGATGGCGCTCGCCAGTTCGTCCGGCGCGGCGACCAGCCGTATCCCCTTGCCGCCGCCTCCGGCCACCGCCTTGATGAACACCGGGTACCCGATGCGCGCGGCCGCCGCGGCTATCGCGGCTTCCGGTGCGTCGGGGGCAAACGGCTGCTCGGTGCCCGGCACGACCGGCACGCCGGCCGCCATGGCCGCATGCCGCGCGGCGGTCTTGCTGCCCATGAGCGCGATCACCTCGGGCGTCGGGCCGATGAACGTCAGCCCCGCGTCGCGGCAGGCGGCGGCAAATGCCTCGTTTTCGGCGAGGAACCCGTAGCCCGGGTGAACGGCGTCGGCGCCGCTTGCGCGCGCGGCGTCGATCAGCCGGTCGATGCGCAGGTAGCTGTCGGCCGGCGCGCTGGGCCCGATCGCGTACGCTTCATCGGCGAGGCGGACGTGGCGCGCCCCCCGGTCGCACTCCGAGTACACTGCCACGGAGGCGAGTCCCAGATCGCGACACGCGCGGATGACCCGCACGGCAATCTCGCCGCGGTTGGCGACCAGAATTTTCCGCAAAACCTGATAATTCTAGCACTTAGGGGGAAGGCCAGGTGCGATGCCCCGACGCCGTCGGTGCAAGTCTGACGCGTGTCGGTGCAATCCGCCATGTCGTCGGTGCGAGCCCCAATTCTTGTCGGTGCGAGCCCGATCCAGCACCGACAAAAATGGGGATCGCACCGACCCGACATGCGGATCGCACCGAAGTTCGTTCAGCGAATGACGCCCTTGCGGACGGCGTAGAGCACGATTTCGGCGGCGCTGTGGAGATCGAGCTTCTCCATGATGCGCGCCCGGTGGGTCTCGACCGTGCTCGGGCTGATGGCGAGGAGCGCCGCGATCTCCTTGTTCGCCTTCCCCTCGGCAATCAGCTGGAAGATCTCGCGCTCGCGCTCCGAGAGCGACTCGTACCGATCGGTAATCCCCCTGTCGGCCAGCTGCCGGACGTAGTCGTCCAGCATCACGCGCGCGACGGCGGGGCTGAAGAACGACTTCCCCTTCGACACGGCGCTGACGGCCTGGATCAGATCGACGTCGGCGGAGTCCTTGAGCAGATAGCCGGTGGCGCCCACCTGCAGGATCTGATTTACGTACGCCTCGTCCGAGTGCATCGTCAGGATGAGGACGCGCGTCGCCGGCGAGCGCTTCACGATCTGCCGCGTCGCCTCGATGCCGTTGAGGAGCGGCATCGCGATGTCGATGATGGCGACGTCCGGCTTCAGCTCCTCCGCCTGGCGGACCGCCTCGCGGCCGTCACCGGCCTCCGCGATCACCTCCCACTCCTCGCGCTCCTCGAGCACCTTGCGAAGGCCTTGGCGCACAACGGTGTGGTCGTCCGCGAGCAGAATGCGAAGCTTTGCCATGCGGCCTTATCCCGCCAGCGGCTGTGCCGCCAGCGGCGGCTCCGCGGACGGCGCCGGCAGCCGGACGATGACGCGCGTGCCGCCCTCGCGCCGGTTCTCGATGTCGAAGGTCCCCGACAGCGCCTGCGCGCGCTCGCGCATGCCGATCAGCCCGAGCCCGCGGGGCGCGTCCACCGTCCGGACCGCCGTGCTGCCGATGCCCCTGCCGTCGTCCTCCACCGTCAGATGGAGGACCCCGTCGCGCCGGATGAGCGAGACGGTGCACGATGACGCGCCGCTGTGACGCGCGACGTTGGTGAGCGCCTCCTGTACGATCCTGTAGACGCACACCTCGAGCTCGGGCGGCAGCCGGTCGTCCATGCGCTCGTGCGTGAGCTGCGCGCGGATGCCGGTCCGCTTGGAGAAGCTCCGCAGGTGCGCGCCGAGCGCCTCCGGCAGCCCGAAGTCGTCCAGCATCGATGGATGAAGCAGCTGCGACAGGTCGCGGACGTTCTGGAGCGTCGTTTCCACGATCGCCCGCGCCTCCTCGAGCGACGTGCGGGCGCGCGAGTCCGTCTCGACGCCGCGCAACGCGACGCCCATCTCCATCTTGATCGCCGTCAGCGCCTGGCCGACGGCATCGTGCAGCTCGCGGGCGAGGCTGCGCCGCTCCTCCTCCTGCGCGCTCACGAGCCGCGCGGAGAGCCGCTCGAGATCGCGGCGGTTCTGCTGCTCGGCCAGCCGCTGCCGCTCGATCTGGCGCTCCAGCCGGCCGACGTGCCGCGACGCCACGAACGCCACGACGAGGCCGGCGAGGACCGCGAGCCCCGCGAGCGACAGCACGCGCCGCAGCGCGCTCGCGTAGAGCAGCGACGCCTCCGTCTCCGCGCGCTCGCGCGAGGTCTCCTGCAGCGCCGACAGGGCGTCCACGATCTGCAGGATGGAATTGCGCGCGGGCACGACGCGCTGCCGCAGGCGCGCGGCGGCTTCCGCCGGCGTGCGCGGCTCGTCCGGCGTGAAGACCACTTCGCGCGACTGCCAGTACGTCTCCAGCTCGACTTCGAGCCGGTCCCACTGTTCCCGCTCGGCCGGCGACGCGACCATCGCCAGATAGCCCGGCAGCACGCGGTCGACGTTGGCGCGCAGCGCGTTCAGCTCGCCCCGGTAGTACTCGCGAGAGGTGTTGTCGATGAGCGCGTCCCGAAGGTAGATCGAGCCGAGCAGGACGCTCGTGCGGATCGTGGTGAGCACCTGGTCGCCGCGGTAGGCGGCATCGTGGACGGCAACCACGCGGCGCTCGACGTCACGCAGGCTCCGCACCAGCTCGTAGGCGGACACGAGCCAGAGCGCGAAGACAACCGTAAACCCGGCGATGAGCGCCCCGCGGATGGTCGACGTGGCGCGAACGCGGCGTGTTCGGGAAGGCAGCTCCAACTCCTTCCGCTCATCGTAGATGGCGCGGGACGGCGGCGTCCAGCCGGCTTGCGGCTCCATGCTGCAACAGCGTTCTCACTGTACGAGGACGGCGTACGCGCGGGGTATCCGGTCGAGACGGGAGGGACCGCGGAGCTACGGCAGGCGCGGCAGGCGGTAGATCTTCGCGGTGCCGATATCGAACAGATGCTCGGCTCCGGGCTGCGTCGCAATCCACCGCGCCACCGGCAGCTCGAGCTCCGGCCGCACGATGACGTACAGGTCGTCGCGCTGCCGGTACGCGTCGAAGGCCGTCGGCACGAGGTCCGCGATCGCCCGTCGCAGCGGGTAGACGTGCGCGGGCTGATACCCGCTGTAGCCGTTCACGCTGCGGTAGCCGCCGAGCACGGCGCGGTACTGCGGCACGGCGTTCTGAAAGCCTTCGTCCCACGGCAGGTCGAGCACCGTGGCGCCGGGCGGAATCGCGCCGCGCCGCATCGGCGGCGGCACTTCCATGGTGCCATCGTAGAAGGAGCCCTCAGCGACAATCGCAATCGACAGCGCCGCCACGATGGCACGCCTCGACGTGGAATGCCGGCGCAGGAGTCCGGCCGTGCCGAAGCCCGCCAGCAGCGCCAGACAGAGCGCCGCCGGGAACCAGGCGCGCGCCGGCACGCGCATGCTCGTGACGCCAGGCAGTTCGACGAACAGACGGTACGGGCCGTACAGCAGCGCGCGCCACGGCGTCGACCACTCCGGCTCCGGACCGAGCGCGGTCAGCCAGAGCACGACGGTGGCGGCGGCGAGGAAGACGATCAGGTTGCGCTGCGACCATGCGCGACGGAACGCCGCCGTGAGCAGCACCCCCGCAAACAGTGCAGACGCGGCGACCGTGAACAGCTGGTAAGGGCTGAACGGCGGGAGCGGCAGCGGACCGATGTGCCAGCCCCACGGGCCGGTCCAGACGCGCGCGAGCACGATCAGAGTGAGGACCACGAAGGTCAGCCGGAGCCGACGCGGCCAGATCTGGAGTTGTGGGGCGAGCCATTGGCACCCCACCGCGTCTGACGCGGCGGGGGCCCCGCCTGAAGGCTCGCCGCGCGCGCCCGCAGCGGGGCCCCCACCGCGCACGCCTGCGCGGTGGGGTGCCGTGGCGCGCGCCACGGGCACCACAGCGATGAGCGCCAGCGCGAGCGTCACGAAGCCGGGAAACAGCGCGCCCTCCTCGAAATCGTGCGGCAGGATTCCGTCCCACGCGAGCGCGCGGTGGTACATGCCGAGCAGGCCCACCATGTCGGCGCTGAAACTCTGGATTTCCCTGTACTCACGCGTGAACCCGTACGCCGTCTGACGGATGTGGTAGCCCCACAGCAGCGGCACGAGCGGCAGCGCGGCGATCGCGGCTGTGACTACCGGCCCGACCAGCCGCCGCCACTCGCGCGGCCTCACGAACCAGACGCTCCAGAGCACCACCAGCAGCGGCGCGAAGACGAGGAGCGCCGAATTCGCGAGCGCCGTGACGAACCACCCGGCGCCAAAGCCGACGAGCGCGCCACGGCGCCCGGTCCGCAGGTACCGGTGCAGCCAGAGCAGCGCCAGCGGCACTCCGAACGACGTCATGTGCTGCAGGTGCGAGAGGTGCACCTGCTGGTACGGCGAGACGGCGAACGCCAGTCCGGCGACGAGCGCGGCGGCATGCGCAAGGTCCGGAGAAAGCCGGACGCCACCTGCGCCGTCGTGTCGCAGCAGCTCGCGCGCGAGCGCGAACGCCGCGAGCCCGTTGAGCGGCATCGCGAGCAGAAACACGACGTTGTACGCGAACACAGGATTCCCGGTCAGCCAGACGATCGGCGACGCCACGGGATAGGTCAGCAGCAGGTGCTCGGTGAACGCGGTCGCGCCCGTGAGCGGCGCAAACGACGGAAAGTTCCACCACGCGTCGGTGAGCGGCACCTGCCGCGCGCTCCAGGCGAGGATTGCCGTGTTCAGCAGCGGATCGCCGAGGTCCGAGTACAGGTGGGTGGTGACGTCCGGCAGCAGGTTGTGGAACAGCAGTGCGGTGACCCCCGCATAGACGAGGACCGCGGTCCACATCAGAGCGGGATGTTGCCGTGCTTCTTCGGCGGGTTGCGGTCGCGCTTGGTCTCGAGCGTCGCCAGCGCGCCGATGAGCTTCGCGCGCGTCTGCCGCGGCTGGATGACTTCGTCGATGAACCCGTGCTGCGCGGCGACGTACGGATTGGCGAACTTCTGCCGGTACTCGGCGACCTTCGCCGCCCGCGCGGCGGCGGGATCGGCCGCCGCCTCGAGCTCGCGCCGGTAGAGGATGCTGACCGCGCCCTCGGCGCCCATCACGGCGATCTCCGCCGTCGGCCAGGCGTAGTTGACGTCGGTCCGGATGTGCTTGCTCGACATCACGCAGTAGGCGCCGCCGTACGCCTTCCGCGTGATCACCGTCAGCTTCGGCACGGTCGCCTCGGCGAACGCGTACAGCAGCTTCGCCCCGTGCCGGATGATGCCGCCGTACTCCTGCACGGTGCCGGGGAGGAACCCGGGCACGTCCTCGAAGGTGACGAGCGGGATGTTGAAGGCGTCGCAGAAGCGGACGAAGCGCGCGCCCTTGACCGACGCGTCGATGTCGAGCGTGCCCGCCAGGTGCGCCGGCTGGTTCGCGACGATGCCGACGGGCCGGCCGCCGAGCCGCGCGAAGCCGACGAGGAGGTTGCGGGCGAAGTGCTCGTGCACCTCGAGGAAATACCCCTCGTCTACGACCGCGCGAATCACGGCGGTCATGTCGTACGCCTGGTGCGGCGCCTCCGGCACGATCGTGTCGAGGGCCGCGTCGGCGCGGTCGGGCGGATCAGCGCAGTCGACGCGCGGCGGATCGTCCAGGTTGTTGTTCGGCACGAACGACAGCAGTTCGCGGATGAGCAGCAGGCACTCCTGGTCGTTGTCGACCGCGAAGTGCGCGACGCCGCTCCGGTCGTTGTGCGTCATGGCGCCGCCGAGCTCCTCCTTGGTGACCTGCTCGTGCGTGACCGTGCGGATGACGTCGGGGCCGGTCACGAACATGTAGCTCGTGCTCTTCACCATGATGGTGAAGTCGGTGATGGCCGGCGAGTACACCGCGCCGCCGGCGCACGGGCCCATGATCGCGGAGATCTGCGGCACCACGCCCGAGGCGAGCGTGTTGCGGAGGAAGATGTCGGCGTAGCCGGCGAGCGAGAGCACCCCCTCCTGGATGCGCGCGCCGCCCGAGTCGTTCAGGCCGACGACCGGCGCCCCCATCTTGATCGCCAGGTCCATGATCTTGACGATCTTGGCGGCGTTGGTCTCCGACAGCGAGCCGCCGAAGACGGTGAAGTCCTGCGCGAAGGCGTAGGCGAGGCGGCCGTTGATCCGGCCGTGGCCGCAGACCACGCCGTCGCCGGGCACGACCTGATCCCCCATGCCGAAGTCGCGGCACCGGTGCGTGACGAACTTGTCGAGTTCCTCGAACGTCCCCGGATCGAACAGGAGGTCGACCCGTTCGCGCGCCGTCAGCTTCCCCGCCTCGCGCTGGCGGCGGAGACGCTCCTCGCCCCCGCCCAGCTCGGCGCGCCGTTCCAGATCCGCGAGAAAGTCCTTCGGGTTCACACCCGCGCGGCCTGCGCCTTCTCCCAGTCCTTCAGGAAGCGCTCGAGCCCGATGTCGGTGAGCGGGTGCCTGAAACACTGCTCGATCACCGCCGCCGGCGCCGTCACGACGTCGGCGCCCATGCGCGCCGCTTCCACGACGTGAATCGGGTTGCGCACGCTCGCGACGAGCACCTCGGTCGCGAAGTCGGCGTTGTCGAAGATGTCGACGATCTCGCGCACCAGATGCATCCCGGTGGTGCCGACATCGTCCAGGCGGCCGACGAACGGGCTCACGTAGGCGGCGCCGACCTTGGCCGCGAGCCACGCCTGCGTCGGCGAGAAGATGAGCGTGACGTTCACGCGGTGCCCGTCGGAGGTGAGCGTCCGGCACGCCTTGAGGCCTTCCTTCGTGAACGGCACCTTGATGATGATGTGCTCGTCGATCGCGGCGAGATCGCGGCCTTCGCGCACCATGCCGGCCGCATCCGTCGCCACGACCTCCGCGCTGACCGGCCCTTTTACCGTCTGGCAGATCTGCTTGAGGATCTGGCGGTAGTCGCCGCCTTCCTTCGCCAGGAGCGACGGGTTCGTCGTCACCCCGTCGAGAATGCCGAGCTGGGCGAGCGTCTCCACCTCCTTCAGATTTCCCGTATCGACGAACAACTTCATAGAAGTTCTCCTGCTACCAGCTACCAGCTACCAGCTACCAGCTACCGGCTACCGGCTACCGGCTAGCGCGCCGTCTCCTCGACCGGCGCCGATTCCGCGCTCACGTTCGGCAGCGGCAGGCGAGTGTCGACCGCGACGACCGAGTAGATGTATCGCCGGCCTGGCTCCACGGGGGCGTCGCGAAAGCGCGCCTCGGCAATCGGCGTGTCCGTGAGCTGACGCAGTGTCGCATCGCCCGGCTCGCGGCGCAAGACCAGGTAGCCGACGAGATCCAGCTCGCTGTTCGGCTCCCAGATGAGACTGATGCCGCCCTCCGACGGGACGGCCGCCAGGCCCGACGGCGCGCCAGGCGGAAAGACGTCGATCGGCGTGAAGCAGGCGGGCGGCGACGGCTCGCTCAGCACGTTTCCGCGCTGCGCCCGCACGACGTAGCAGTGCGTGCGTTCGAACACAAACTGCACGTCGGTCGCCGACGTGCCGGGTAGTGGCGATGGATTGATCGCCAGGGGCAACGCGGTGACGGCTGGCGGCGTCTTGACCTTCACGTTGGGCGGCAGCGCGAACGGGTCGGGCGCCACCTCACGGTAGACGTTGTACGTCGTCGGCCCGGGGGGGACGGAGCCGTCCACGAGCGCGGGCGGAGCGGCCGCGCCCGTCGGCTGCGGCGGCGGCACAAACGGGATCGCTTCCGGCGGGAGGCTCCTGTCGAGGAGGAATCCGAACAGTCCTCCCGATGGCTGCCACGACAGCGCGACCGCCGCAGGCGAGTAGACGGCGCGGAGGTCTGTCGGCGGATCGGGCAACGCCGTGAGCGCGAGTTCGGCCTGCGCTCCTGGTGGCCCCGGCCGCCCGCGGCGGCTGAATGGAATCGCCAGATAGAACCGCCGCATCACCGTGGGCACGGCCGCCGCCGGCAGCGGCACGGGGAAGTCTCGTTGCCGCGGGTCGACGTAGATCGGTCCCTGCTCGAACTCGTCGGGCGTCAACGCGTCCCGGACGGTGACGGGCGTCCCGGGCATGGCGCTGGCCGGCAGTGAGGCGGCTGCCTGCGGCGTCGGCGGCTTGTAGTCGAGCGGCACGGGGGGAATGTCGATCGAGGCGACGACCGTTCCCAGTTCGGCCCATCGCAGGCGCGTCGGGGGAATGCGCCCCGTGTACCCGTAGATGTCGATGCGGCCGATATCGATCGGGATCGACATGTCGATATTCGTGGCGGGCACCGTCAGGGTCACATACACCTCGTTGCCCAGGCGGACGGCGGTGATCGTCTCGACGGGCGCCGGAATCCGAACTGGAGGCGGAATCGGCACGCCTTTCTTGCCGCAGGCCGCGGTGGCCGTCCCCAGCGCGAGGACGAGCGCCGCGGCCCGCCTCCGCCACGATGGCCGCGGGGTCATCGCTCCTCGGAGGGGAGCGCGACGCGCTTGGTGATCTCGGGCGACCTGAAGCGCCGCGGATCGATGCCGTAGCCGCGCACCTTGTAGTTGAGGATGCGTTCGGTCGTGTCGAGCAGGCGCGCCGCCTTGGCGCGGTTGCCGCGGGTGGTCTTGAGCGCGTCCTGGATCAGGTCGCGCTCGTAGGCCGCGACGGCGTCCTTCAGCGAGACCCGCGTGACGGTGCCGGAGGCGTCGGCGGTCTGCAGCGACGGCGGCAGGTGGTGGCCGTGGATCACGGCGCCGTCGCAGACGAGGATGGCGCGCTCGAGCACGTTCTCGAGTTCCCGGACGTTGCCGGGCCAGTGATACGCCATCAGCATGTCGATGGCGGGCGTCGAGATCCGCTTGATGACCTTGCCGTGCTCGCGCGAGAACTTCTCGAGGAAGTGGTCGGCGAGCATCAGCAGGTCGGCCTTCCGCTCGCGCAGCGGCGGCACGAAGATCGTGAAGACGTTGAGCCGGTAGTAGAGGTCCTCGCGGAACTTCCCTTCTGCGATCGCCTTCTCCATGTCCTTGTTCGTGGCGGCAAGCAGCCGGACGTTGACGCGGACGGTGTCGGTGCCGCCGAGCCGCTCGAATTCCCGCTCCTGCAGGACGCGCAGCAGCTTCACCTGCGTGCCCGGGTTGATGTCGCCGATCTCGTCGAGGAAGAGCGTCCCGCCCTCGGCGAGATCGAAGCGCCCCTTCTTGCGCGCGATGGCGCCGGTGAACGCTCCCTTCTCGTAGCCGAAGAGCTCCGACTCGATGAGCGTCTCGGGAAGCGCGGCGCAGCTCACCTTCACGAACGGCTTCCGCGCGCGCAGCGAGTTGTAGTGGATCGCGTGGGCGATCAGCTCCTTGCCCGTGCCCGACTCGCCGCGGATGAGCACGGTGGTGTTCGTCTTGGCGACCTGCGCCACCTGTTCGTACATCTGGCGCGTCGGGCCGCTCGTGCCGATGATGTTGGAGAAGTCGTACCGCTCGCGCAGCTCCTGGCGCAGGTGCGTGTTCTCGTCGAGCAGCCGGCGCCGCTCCTCCTCCACCTGCCGCTGCACGTTGAGCGCCTGCCCGATCATCGAGCTGACGACCCCGAAGAACTTGACGCTGCTGTCGAAGTCGCGCTCCGGCTTGAACCGGAGGTCGACGCCGAGCGCGCCGACGGCCGCGCGGTTGAGCACGATCGGGACGCAGACGAAGCTGAGCTCCTGGCGCGCCGCCTCGCCGCGCCGCGCCGCCCGGTTGAGCAGGGCCGGCTCGCGGCTGACGCGCGGCACCACGATCGGCTTGCCGCTCTCGACCACCTTGCCGGTGATCCCTTCGCCCACCCGGTAGCGGACCGACCGGGCGCGGTCCTCGAACCCTTCGGCCGCCTCCACGTGCAGCTCGCCGTCGCGCAGCAGCGTGATCATCCCGCGCACCACGCCGTGGTGCCGCACCAGGATGCCGAGGACGCGCTGCATCGACGCCTTCAGGTTGAGCGTGCCGGACAGCGCCTGGCTCGCCTCGAGCAGGGTCGACAGCCGCCGCGCGTCACGCGCGGCGTCGTTCGTGTCGGGGGCGAATTTCACGACAGGCATGCGTTCCTACATTTCCGGCGCGTCCCGCGGATTCCGGCCACACAGGCGTCGGTCCCATGCGGATCCCGTCCGCGCACGGCCCACCCCGAAGAGGCGGTGACACGTTTTTGTAGATCCAGAAAATCTGCCCTACGAATTTGTGTGAAAAATTCATCCGGGCTCCCGCAATTCTACAGGATTCCTGGGCCGTTGCGAGCGGCCGCGGCGTACGAACAGCGGGGAGCACCGCGTCGCCGCCTCGCGGATGCCTTCCGGTCGCGTCGTGCTCTTTCTGACACTAACGCGCTGAAGTGTGTTTTCTTGGCAGGTGCCTCGGTGTTTCGCCGGCAGCGAAGAGCGCTAGAGGATGTAGCGCGAGAGGTCCTCGTTCCCGACGATGTCGGCGAGCATCCGGTCGACGTACGCCTCGTCTATGGTGATCGATTGGCGGCCGAGGTCGGGGGCGTCGAACGACACCTCGTCGAGCAGGCGCTCCATGACCGTGTGCAGGCGCCGCGCGCCGATGTTCTCGTTGACCTCGTTGACGCGCGCGGCGAAGTCGGCGATGCGCTCCACCGCGCCCGGCGTGAACGTCACCGTGACCTCCTCGGTGCCGAGCAGCGCCATGTACTGCTTGATGAGCGCGTTGCGCGGCTCGGTTAGGATCCGAACGAAGTCGTCGCGCGTCAGCGGCTCGAGCTCCACGCGGATCGGAAAGCGCCCCTGCAGCTCGGGAATGAGATCCGACGGCTTCGAGACGTGAAACGCGCCGGCCGCGATGAACAGGACGTGATCGGTCCGGACCATCCCGTGCTTGGTGTTGACCGTCGTGCCTTCCACGATCGGGAGGATGTCGCGCTGCACGCCCTCGCGGCTCACGTCCGGCCCGTGGCCGGCGCCGCCCATGGCGTCGCGGCTCGCGATCTTGTCGATCTCGTCGATGAAGATGATCCCGGACTGCTCCACGCGGCGCACCGCCTCGCGGCCGACCGACTCCATGTCGACGAGCTTCGCCTGCTCCTCGGCCATCAGGTGCTCGAACGCCTCGGGCACCTTGAACCGCCGCGTCTTCGCGCGCGGCTGCAGCAGGTTCCCCATCATCTCCTTCAGGTTGAGGCCGATCTCCTCGACCGAGGTGCCCGCAATCACCTCGAACGGCGGGATGACCGTGTCGCGGACGTCGAACTCCACGACGCGGTCGTCGAGCCGCCCCTCGCGCAGCTGCTCGCGGAACCGCTCGCGGGTGCGGGTCGCCTGCTCCCGGACGGCGGAGTCCTCGCCGGGCGCTGGCGGCCGTGTCGGCGGCAGCAGCAGATCCAGCAGCCGCTCCTCGGCGGCGCGGCGCGCCTTCTCGCGCACTTCCTCGGCGCGCTCGGCGCGCACCATGTCGGCCGCCAGCTCCACCAGATCGCGCACCATCGATTCGACGTCGCGCCCGACGTAGCCGACCTCGGTGAACTTCGACGCCTCGACCTTGATGAACGGCGACTGCGCGAGCCGTGCGAGCCGCCGCGCGATCTCCGTCTTGCCGACGCCGGTCGGCCCGATCATGAGGATGTTCTTCGGCGTGACCTCCTCGGCCATCTCCGGCGGCAGCCGCTGGCGGCGGATGCGGCTGCGCAGCGCGATCGCGACCGCGCGTTTCGCCTTCGTCTGGCCGATGACGTACTTGTCCAGCTCGGCGACGATCTGGCGCGGCGTCAGCGAGTCGACGGCGGTGGCGGTCCGTTCGGGGAGGAAAATCGCCATTTCGTTCAATGAGCCGGGCCACAGAGACACAGAGACACAGAGAACAAATTTTCCTCTGTGCTCTCTGCGCCTCTGTGGCTCGTGGAGGTGAACATCGGAAGTTACAGTTCCTCGATCGTCAGGGTCGCGTTCGTATAAATGCAGATGCCCGCCGCAATGGTCATCGCCTCTTCGGCAATCTGCCGCGCCGTCAACTGGCTGTGCCGGCTGAGCGCCCGCGCCGCCGCCATGGCGAACGGCCCGCCCGATCCGACCGCCACGATGCCGTCATCGGGCTCGATGAGGTCCCCGGTGCCCGACAGCAGGAACACCGACTTGCGGTCGGCGACGATCATCATCGCCTCGAGCCGCCGCAACACGCGATCGGTACGCCAATCGCGCGCCAGCTCCACGGCCGCCCGCTCCAGGTTGCCACGGTACTGCTCCAGCTTCGACTCGAAGCGGGAAAAGAGCGCAAAGGAGTCGGCCGCCGAGCCGGCAAAGCCGGCGAGAATCGAGTCGTTGTACAGCCGGCGGATCTTCCGGGCGCCGTGCTTGACCACCGTGTTGCCGAGCGTCACCTGGCCGTCACCGGCCAGGCAGGTGTGATCCTGGTGGCGGACGGCAAGGATCGTGGTGGCATGGATCACCACGCCAGTATGCCTCAAGACACGCCCGGTTGACCTGTGGCGGTGACGCGCGCGCCCCCTGCGGTGGACGCGGACGCGAGAGAGCGATGAAATTCGGGCGCGTTTTCACGCCGACGCCATGGCAGCACCGTTGCCGAGGTATCAGGCATGCGACCCCTGTTCCTTGCCCTGACAGCGCTCGTGCTGGCCGCCCCCGTTGCGCGCGCACAGGAGGCCGCCCCACACGAGGCCGTGGCAGTCGAAGCGGTGCACCAGGCCGAACCGGCGCCCGAATCCGTGCGGCAGGCGATCCCACGCGGGAGCCGCCCGCAGGGAGACAACCCACAGACGGGCACGGCCGTGCCGCGGGGCGGGCCGCCCCCACCGCCCTCCCCGCCGGACGGCCCGCGCGCTGCCAGCCGGAGCCGAGGCCGCACCGTCATCGTCCGGCCGCCAGCGGTGTACGGCTACCCCTACCCGCGCTACGTGCCCTACCGGCCCTACCCGCCGTATCCGTCGTACGGCCGGTATGACCCGTACGGGTACGGCTCGTTCGGGCTCGGTTTTCTGTACTACGACCCGTATCGGTGGCATCCCGGCGCGTACGCTTCGTACGCGTACGGCTACGGCCGCCGGTTCAGCACGTTCGACATCGGTGAGCTGCGGCTCGACGTGTCGCCGCGGCACGCACAGGTGTTCGTCGACGGCTATTACGCCGGGATTGTGGACGACTTCGACGGCGCCTTTCAGGCGATCAGGCTGGCGCCGGGTGCGTATCGGATCGAGATCGTCGCGCCCGGGTACGAGACGCTGGGCTTCGACGTCCGGATCACGCCCGGACAGAAGATTCGCTACCGCGGCGAGCTGTATCGGCGGCCTTGAACGACTGCCGCCTGAAAGGCGGTAGACTCCGCGCGCGACTGAAAGTCGCCCCGCGCGCGGGTGTCGCGGCCCGACGCGGTAGTCGTTCATAGGCGCGCGCCACGGCGCGCGCATCGCTAGTCCCACGTGCTCGTTAGCTCGATGCAGCCGATCAGATCGGACCTGCT